>DASVKT010000333.1:0-2913 GCA_036385235.1 Candidatus Limnocylindrales bacterium
GCTTGGGCAGCGGTCGAGGGGCCCCGCGGGATGATGGGCGTATACGCCATCAGCGACGGCAGCGACCAGCCGTTCCGGTTCCGCATCCACGACCCGAGCCTGCTCAACCTGGAGACCGTTCCGCACCTGCTCCCCGGCAACCTGCTCGCCGATACGATGGCCATCGTGTCTTCGCTCGACCCCGTCATGGGCGGCATCGACAAATGAGCTTCGCCACACGAACCTGGACGCGGATGTCGATCCCGGCGCGGTTGCTGGCCATCTTCGTGCCGTTGGCCGTGGTGCTGGCCATCGCCACGGTGCTGGTCATCGTCGTGCTCGGCGGGCCGTTCGTGGACTTCCTGAGCGCGAACTTGCCGCTGGTCCGATTCCTCGTTGCCGCGACCGCGGTCCTGCTCATGACCGTGCCCACGGCCTTCGTGATCATCTACCTCGAACTCAAGGTCATCGCCCGCATGAACCTGCGGATCGGCCCCAACCGCGTCGGACCCTGGGGCATCGCGATGAGCCTGATCCACGGCTTCAAAGTGCTCTCGAAGGAGGACTTCGCCCCCACCGGCGCCGATCTCCCGGTCTTCACGCTCGCTCCCGTCGTGACCTACATGGCGAGCGTGATGTCGCTCCTGGTCATTCCCTTCGCTCCCGGCCTCTTTGGCCAGGACTTCAACATCGGCCTGCTCTTCTTCTTTGCGATGGGCGGCATGACGGTCGTCGGCCTGCTGATGGCCGGCTGGTCGAGCTTCAACAAGTACTCGCTACTCGGGGGCCTTCGCTCGGCGGCGCAGATCGTCAGCTACGAGATCCCGTTGACGCTATCGGCCGTGGGCGTGGTCATCCTCGCCGGCACGATGAGCATGAACCACATCGTGCTCGCGCAGTCGGGATCCGCGCTCGATTGGTTCGTCGTCAAGCAGCCCCTGGCCGCGCTCATCTTCTTCATCGCCGCCGCGGCCGAGGCCAACCGGACTCCCTTCGACATGACCGAGGCCGACTCCGAGCTCGTGGCCGGCTTCGCCACCGAGTACTCGGGGATGCGCTTCGGTTTCTTCTTCTTCGCCGAGTACGTCAACGTCTTCATCGTCTCGGCGCTCATAGCGACGCTCTTTTTCGGCGGCTGGACGGCGCCCTTCAATTGGCCCTGGCCGTACAACCTCAACTGGCTCGATTTCTCGAACGGGACGCTCTGGATCGGGATCGCGGTCATAGGCTCGATCATCGTCACCGACGTCCTGGCCGTGCTGGTGCGGCTCTTCGGCGGGCGCAGCTGGAACATGCCGAGCGCCATGATCCTCGGCTTCATCTTCGCCTCGTTCATTGTGGCCGGCGTCGTCGGCCTGGCCGGATTCATCGCTTTCGACTGGGTCCAGGGGCTGTTTTGGTTCATGGCCAAGACCTACGCTTTCGTCTTCGTCTTCGTGTGGATGCGAGGCACCCTGCCGCGAGTCCGAGTCGACCAGCTGATGGGCTTCGCTTGGAAGTGGTTGCTGCCCGCGTCGTTGCTCAACTTGTTCGTGACGGCGGCCGCCGTCGTTCTCCTCAGCCGGTGATGGCGTTATGAGCTACTTTCCGGGCCTGGGCATCGCGAAGGGAATGGCGCTCACGCTGCGCCGCTTCTTCCAGCCGAAGGCCACGATCCAATATCCGGAAACGGCTTCCGACCAGGCCGTGCGTTTCCGTGGCCGGCTGCAGCTCTTGTACGACGAGGTCGGCAACCTCAAATGCGAGACCTGCTTCCAATGCGCCCAGGCTTGTCCCGTCGAATGTATCGACATGGGCGGGCACGACACGAAGAACCGTTTCTACACGCACTGGGGCCCGGCCGAGACATACGGCGAACGACGCGAGGAATCGGCCCTGCGCCGTGCGGGACGACCCGTTCCCGACCAGGCGTTCGTCCACTTCGACCCCATCGACATGGTCGCGGTCGAGGAGATCCTCGAAGCACGGGACTACGATGCCCGGGACACGCTCGCACTTCTCGAGCAGATTCAGAGCGCCTACGGCTACCTGCCCGTCGCCGTCATCAAGCACGTCAGCCACGTGACCGGCGCACCGTACGCGCTGGTCTACGGCACCGCGACCTACTACCGCCACCTGCGGTTCGACAAGTCGGGCCGAACCGTGGCCGTGTGCCGCTGCACGAACTGCCTGATGGCCGGCGCGGGGCGGATCGAGAAGGATCTGGCCACGGCGCTCGACACGGAGATCGGTCGCTCCGCGGCGCGCAGAGTAGCCCTGGAACAGCTGCCCTCACACGTCCCCGGCGCGAGTTCGCCGCTCGTGACGCTCAATGGCAAGCCGCAGCCGGACGTCACCGCGGCCGGCGCTGCGGCGTGGGGCCGCTCACTCGCGGGGAAGACAGTGGCATGACCAGCGTGAAGGTGCTTTCGACTCCGGCCAGGTGGCCCCGTCTGCTACTGCCCGACGCGCCACCGGCAAAGCCGGCCGATCTGGACGCCGCCGTGAAGGCCGGCGCCTGGGCCTCTTTCGCGAAGGCCGTCGAGGAGATGGGCGTCGCCGCCACGATCGAGGCCGTGGCCCGCTCCGGATTGCGGGGCCGCGGTGGCTCCGGATTCCCGACCGGTGAGAAGTGGCGAGCCTGCGCGCTGGCCGAGGCGGATCGACGTCAAACTGACCGGCCAGGCGGGTCAGTCGTGGTGGTGAACGCGTACCAGTCCGATCCGGCCGTGTTCTCAGACCGCGTGCTGCTCGAAACGAACCCCTACGCGGTTCTCGAAGGAGCGGCGATCGCCGCCTTTGCCGTCGGTGCCACGGAGATTGTCGTGGCCGTTCGGGCAGAGGCAACGGACGCGATCCATGTCATGGAGGCAGCCATCGCCGCCGCCGAGAAACGCGGCTTCCTCGGCGTGGACATCCTCGGCAAGACGCTCGAGATCACGACGTCGGTGAAGC
>DASVKT010000334.1:0-2086 GCA_036385235.1 Candidatus Limnocylindrales bacterium
GGTCGCCCAATTCCACAACTTACGCCGTTGCCCGTGGCGGCAGCGTCTTCTTCGGCGCCACTCCGGAGCGGCTGGTCGCGACTCAGAACAAGGCCTTCCAGACCGTGGCCATCGCCGGAACTATTCGGCACGACGAAGACCCGGCCGTTGAGGCGGCGCTGGCTGCGGAACTCCTCGCCAGCGACAAGGACCGCGAGGAGCATGAGATCGTCGTGGATACGCTTCGGGCTACGCTGACGCCCGTGTCCGCGGAGATCGCCGTGGCGCAGGGCCCGGTGGTGGCGCGCTTCGGCACAGTCCAGCACTTGGTTACAACCGTGTCCGGCCGGCTCCGTGACCGCTCGGGGATATTGAGCCTGGCCGCGCTGCTCCACCCAACCCCTGCCGTCGGTGGCGAGCCACGCGATCTGGCGCTGGAACTGATCGCGGAACATGAGGGCTTCGACCGCGGCTGGTATGCCGGGCCGCTCGGTTGGGTCGGCGCGGACGGCGACGGGGAGTTCGTCGTGGCCTTGCGCTGCGCGGTAGTCTCGGGCAAGAGCGCCGCGCTCTTTGCCGGGTGCGGCATCGTGGCCGACTCGGACGCGGCCCGCGAATGGGAGGAGTCACGCAACAAGATGCAAGTCGTGGCGGCTGCGCTGGGCGAGGTTCAAGGATGAGCGAGGAGTTCCATCCGTTGCGGGTGTTCGTCGATGAACTCGTGCGCGCGGGCGTGCGCGACGCTGTGATCTGCCCCGGATCGCGCTCGACGCCGCTGGCGCTGGCACTTCGCGCGCACACGGGCCTCCGCTGCCTGGTTCTGCCCGACGAACGCGCCGCCGGGTTCTTCGCCATCGGCCTGGCCAAGGCGAGCGGCCGGGCGGTTGCCGTTCTCTGCACGTCGGGAACTGCCGCGCTCAACCTGGCGCCGGCGGTCACCGAAGCGCTTCAAGGCCACGTCCCGCTCATCGTGCTGACCGCGGACCGCCCGCCGGAACTCCGCGACCGCGGCGCCGCCCAAACCATCGACCAGATCCAGCTGTACGGCACGCACGTCAAGTGGTACTCCGAGGTTCCGGTGCTGGATGCCGCCCCGGAGTTGATTGCCCATGCTCGCACGCTCGCGGGCCGGGCCGTGGCCACAGCCCTGACGACCCCGCGCGGCCCGGTCCATCTCAACCTCGCCCTCCGCGAGCCGCTGATCCCGACCCTTCCGTTGGGTCCGATCCCGGGCGAACAGCCCGCATTCACGACGGCGATGGTCGGCAAGCGCACGCTCGGCGACAAGGAACTGGCGGCTCTTGCCGGTCTGATCCGCGCCACGGAACGCGGCCTGATCGTGGCCGGGCCGCAGGACGATCCGGCCCTGGCGCCCGCCCTTGCACGCCTGGCTGCGGCAAGCGGCTACCCAATCCTGGCCGATCCACTTTCCCAGGTTCGGGTAGGTCCGCACGATCGCGAGCATGTTGTGGCGCGCGGGGACTTGCTGGTTCGGCCGGGCCGCTGGATTGCCGCTCATAGGCCGGCGCTGGTGATCCGCTTCGGGGCCATGCCGACGTCCAAGCCGATCCTGGAACTGCTCCGCGACGCCGCCCCAACGCAACTGGTCGTGGACGGCGCGGCCGGCTGGCGGGAAGCGGCGCTGATCCGCACGACCTTCATTCACGCGGATGAGGTTGAGTTCGCTTGTGGGCTCGCCGAGGCCTTGGCCGGCGCCCCGCCCGACTCCACCTGGACGGCCGACTGGCTTACCGCCGACCAAAAGGCATCCGAGGCGCTGGCGGATTGGCTTGCGCGCCAGGAGTTGTCCGCTGAACCGTTCGAACCAAAACCCTTCGTTCTCCTGGCCGATCTGCTGCCGGACGGCGCGATCCTGTGGGCCGGCAACTCGATGCCGATTCGGGACATGGATACGTTTCTGGCGGCCGGGCCGAAGGCGATCCGCTGCTTCGCCAACCGTGGCGCCAACGGCATCGACGGTGTGGTCTCGACGGCTCTCGGCGCGGCGGCGGCAACGGACGGCGGCCCGGTTGTGCTGGTCGTGGGCGATCTCTCTTTCCTGCACGACCTGAACGCGCTCGTCGCGGCGCGCCTCCATAAGCTCAAC
>DASVKT010000335.1:0-1656 GCA_036385235.1 Candidatus Limnocylindrales bacterium
CCGTCACCGCGCCCGCCCGTCACCGCGCCCGCCCTGGAGCTACGGCTCCTATCGCGCCGCACGGCTTGCCTTACCTGCACCATGCATTTATGCTATATGCAGATAAGGCCACCAACCGAGGCGGCCGAAGAGCCTCGAAAGGAGGCCCTCGATGGCGCAGATCAAGCACTATCCGGTGGTCGCCCACCTTCGTGGGGCACCGTCCGCGCAGCAACTTCTGTGGAAGGGCGGCAAGTTGCGGCGCTCCGGCCGCGGATTGAGCTTCTGGTTCCAGCCGCTCTCCGCCAACCTGGCGGAGATTCCGCTCGACGACCGCGAACTCTCATTCATCTTCCATGCCGTGACGGCGGACTTCCAGGAAGCCGTCTGCCAGGGC
Source organism: Candidatus Limnocylindrales bacterium (assembly GCA_036385235.1). Classification (GTDB taxonomy): domain Bacteria; phylum Chloroflexota; class Limnocylindria; order Limnocylindrales; family CSP1-4; genus Fen-1039. The sequence continues at coordinate 377 of DASVKT010000335.1, forward strand.
ACGATCAGCTATCGGGTCGCCGATGCGGAGGCACTTGCCGCCCGAATCGACTTCAGCCTTGATCTGGATACAGGGCTCTACGCCGAGAACCCGCTCGATCAGATTTCGGACCGATTGACTCAGCTTGCCCAGCAGCACGTCTGGGGGATCGTGAGCAGGGCCACGCTGGCCGGCGTCCTGGCAGAAGGTGTGGATCGCTTGCGGGACGCAATCACCGCCGGTCTGGCCTCCGACCCTGATCTGGCGGCGATGGGGCTGGCGGTCGTCTCCATTCGGGTGAGCCGGATCCAGCCCGACTCCACAGTGGAGAAGGCACTCCAGACACCGACCCGCGAGTCCATCCAGCAGCAAGCCGACGAAGCCACCTTCGCTCGGCGGGCACTCGCCGTGGAGAAGGAACGGGCCATCGCCGAGGCGGAACTTCAGAACCGCATCGAGTTGGCGCGGCGGCAGGCCCAGCTCGTGGACCAGGAAGGGCTCAACGAACGGCGCCGCGCCGAGGAGACTGCGGCCGCCGCGCGCATAGAGTCGGAAGGCGCCGCCGATAGAACCCGTATCACGGCCGCCGCTTCCGCCGAGAGCCTGCACGCCGTCGAAGGCGAGCGCCTGGCCCTCGAAAAGGAGCGCATCGCGGCCTACGGAGCGTTGCCGCCCAACGCGCTGCTCGCCCTCGCCGCCCGCGAGTTCGCGGCCAAGATCGAGCGCATCGAGCACCTCAATATCTCCCCGGACATGCTCTCCCCGTTCATCGCCGACCTGGCGGCCGCGGGTGCGGCCCGTCTGACCAGCGGCGCGACGGCCGAGGGCGGGCGCCCGGCCACTGCAGCCACTCCGGCCGCCACGGCCAAGCAGAGGAGCAAGTGAGATGGCCGCCGCCATTCCTAGGGTAGTGATCGTCACCCGGCAGACGGAGTACGCCGCGCTGCTCGCTCGGCACGGGACGCGGGAACAGGCCAGGTTCTTCCTGTCCACTCGCGGCCGCGCAATCGAGGAGCTCGAAGCAGCGGACGCTGTCGTCAAGGGAGCGGTCACCGCGGCATCTGCCGCAGTCCCCACGGAATGGCGGCGCGTCAGGATCGACCGCGGCGACCTGGACCGGTTCCTCTTCGAGCCGGACGACCTGATCGTCGCGGTCGGTCAGGACGGGCTCGTCGCCAACGTGGCCAAGTACCTGGCCGGTCAACTCGTGATCGGCTGCAACCCGGATCCCTCACGCAACGAGGGCGTCCTCGTGACCCATCCGCTGGATGACCTGCGCGGTCTGGTTCCGGCCGCGGTCG
>DASVKT010000336.1:0-12557 GCA_036385235.1 Candidatus Limnocylindrales bacterium
GGCGGCCTGATGGCCCTCCTGGGTGGCGCGGTTGCGATCGGATCGGCCTGGCTGCCGTGGTCGATGGCCAGCTCGGATCCCATGCAGACCGCGGCCTGGGGCAAGCCGATCGAAATCTCGAATGGCCTGGCGAATGGCAACTACCTGATCGGCGCCGGCGCTCTTGCCGCCGTCTGCGGACTCCTACTGGTGCTTGGCGTGGCCCGAACGCCACGCGCGCGGATGGTTCTCGGTCTCGGGGCAATCGCGGGTGCCATCGGCGTCGGCGTGGTCGAGTTCTCAGCTTACGGCCAGGTCAGCGACGCGCTGAAATCGTTCGGACCCTACACCGGACTCGCATATGGCTTCGGCTTGTTCGTGGGAGCCGGCGCGGCCGGAGTTGCGGGCCTCGGCGGGCTCGTGGCTCTCGTGTCCAAACCCGCAGCAGTTGGATCGAAGCCAAGCAGCACCCAGGGTCTGGTCAGAGTTATCGCAGTGGTACTGATCGCGGCCGTGGCCCTCGGTGCGGGAGGCTACTTGCTCTCCCAGAACAACAAGCCCAACGGACCTGTGGCCAGCGGTTCTCCTGGGCCGTCCGGCGCCAGCCACAGCCCCAGCAACGCGCCGACGGCCACGCCCGGTTCTTCAGCGTCTTTCCTCACCTCCGGCTATCCGAAAACCGAGGAAGCCATCGGGGCCTACGTCGCTCAGCACGCTGTCAGCTATGCCGGCGACTGCAACTCGCCCGGTGTCGGCGACTACTGCTCCGCTCTCGACAGCGCCATCTCTGACACTCAGGCCGTCTACACCGTCGGTCCGGCCGCAAGCGAGGCCGTGGCCTGGCTACTCCTCCAGCAGACGAGCGATGGGCTCTGGCACGTACTGGACCAGAAGCCCTTCACGAGCGGTTCAACGTCGCCCTGGTGATCCTCGCGCGGATGTAGCCACAAGCGCTCTCGGATCTCGGGCGGTGCCTCGGTCCATCGCCGGGACATTCACGTCGCGAAGGCGATCCGAACCCCGTCCCACCAGCTCTCCGTGTCGACGAGAACGCCGTCCAGATCGAACACGACCGCCTCGATTGCGCACCGATGTGCGGTCAAGGCGTCCAGGTCTTGGGACGGCGGGTTTCGAGATCCGTACGATCGTCGGAGTCGGCGTCTCCCCAATCCTCCGACTCCCCTTCCGCCCCGCGGGCTGGCGGCGTGGACACCGGCGCGAAGATCGGATGAGGGGCGATCCTGGTCAACTCCAAGGGCTCAGGCTCGAGACCCTGATGAGTCGGGGCTCCGGGTCCAAGCGCGGGGAGAGCGGTCGTATTCGTGCGCTTTCGCGAAGCGGGCTTGACGGCCGACCCGGCAGTCGCCCGATTTGGGGGTTTCGCGGCCGGTTTAGGAGTGGCCGGCTTAGGGGCAGATGCGGAGCCTTTCGCCGAGGCCGACCTGGGAGCCGGCGACGATTTCGCGGCGGATCGGGATGATCCGGCCTCCGGGGCCGGCTTCGCAGCCGGCTTCGCACCGAGCCTCGTGCCGGCTCTTGCGCCGGGTTTCGCAGCAGAACCTTTGGACGAGGCCGATCTCTGGGACGCGCGGGGCTGCGGCTGGGACGGTGCACCATCCCACGAGAACTGCCAGTCACGTCCGTCCACGGCCGCGATAAGGCCACGCACGAACTCGCAGATGCGATCGGCATCGCCATCCGTGCCCTTGAGCACCTGGCCTTCTACCTGGACGGCGACGACTCGGTGACCCGCCGCCGATTCCACGCTCAGTTCGCTCATCTGAAGCCGAGCCCACCGAATGAGCTTACCGGTCGCTCTTGGGCCGTCGGGGCCCGTATTGACTCGAACGGCCGTCGAGATCAAACCGGCACGGGTGGGAACCATCACGAGATAGCGAATCTCCGGGTCCTCGCCCCACTGCACCCAGCAGTCCGGGTCCGCGGAAGCGCCCAGATCGGTAAGGACCGGCTTGAGCACGTTGAAAACCGCATTACTCATGCACTCGCGATTCGGAGCCACCTTCCGCCACTCGCCAAGCCGCATCGAAGTGCCTCCAGGGTGTCCGTCAGACCTGTTCCCAGGTCACGAATGAGGCTATCACGGCCGACCATCCGCGAGACGCCCTCAATCTCAGGAAGGATGCCGAGGTGCCTCTCGAAGGATGCGAGTGTGCCTCAAGGAAGGATGTATATGGCGAGTGGGCGCGCGTATTCTGGCGACGTTCGCCGGTCTCGGTCATCTGACCGGGCCCACGGGACCGCCATTGCGGCGACGCCCCGATGAAATTGGCGCTTGGGAGAGGTGGTTACGGATGAGGGTCAACCGCGGTCGGTTGAACTGGGGTGTCTTTCTGATCGTGCTCGGCGCCATGCCGCTGGCATACAACCAGGGCACCGTCTCGAGCTCCACGCTCGCTGAGGCCTGGCGGCTATGGCCGCTGATCCTCGTCGGTCTCGGCCTGGGTATGGTGCTGCGACGCACTCCCGCCTCGTTCGTCGGCGGGCTGGTAGTCGCCGTCTGCCTCGGGCTCGTGGTCGGGAGTTTGTTCGCCGTAGGGCCGCGGCTCGGCTGCGGCAACGGCAGCACGTCCACCAGCAACATCACGCGCGATGGCACCTTCGATGGGGCGGCGTCGGTCGAGCTGAACCTCCAGTGCGGAACGACGATCGTAACCACGTCGCCCGATGCGTCCTGGCACGTGAATGCATCCAACACTGGTGGCAGCCAAGCCCAGGTGAACTCGAGTTCCACCTCGCTGTCCGTCGGGTCCGACCATGGCAACTGGTGGCCCGACCGAGGCGCGGATAACTGGCAGATTGCGCTGCCGGCCCAGACACCCATCTCTCTCTCGGCTTCGATCAACGCCGGCGACGCTCACTTCAATCTGGCCGGGGCGAAGCTGACGTCCGCGACTTTCTCACTGAACGCCGGCTCTTCCCGTATCGACCTGACGGGAGGCACAGTCGGCAGCTTGACCGTTTCGACCAATGTCGGGTCCACCTTGCTGACGCTGGATGGCCAATCGGACCTATCAGGGTCCATCGACACAAACCTGGGTGAGCTGAAGCTGTGCGCACCGGCGGGCCTCGGGCTGCAGCTCCGGCCCAGCGACAGTCTGTCAGGCAACAACTTCGGGTCCGCGGGTCTGGTTCACGTCGGCGACGTGTGGCAGACACCCGGCTATGACACGTCCGTCCACAAGGCCAACCTGACCGCAAGCACGAGTCTCGGGAGCCTGTCCATCAATCCCGCGGGAGGCTGCAAGTGAATCAGCGTCATCTCTATCGATCTTCGACCGATCGCGTCTTCTCTGGCGTCGCGGGCGGAGTCGCCGACTACTTCGAGGTCGATCCGGTGCTGGTCCGGATCCTGTGGTTCATCTCCGTTCCGGTGACGGGCGGCCTGACTTTCCTCGCCTACATCATCATGATGATCGCGGTTCCGGTGGAGCCCGAGGAGTGGCCACAGCCCTCCCCGTGGGCGCCGGGCGGCGATCCAATCGGCTCCCAGGCCGGATACGCCGCGCCTGCGGCATCGGCTACCGGGACGACTGTCGAAGGCGCCGCCGGCGCCAACCCGGCTGCCTCGGCGGACGCCGGCATGCCCGGAGCTGCAGGGCCAATTCCGGGCGCTGCCCCATTTGCAACTCAGGCCTCCCCTACTGACTGGCGATCTCAGCGCCGGCAGGAACGCTGGCAGCGCCGACAGGAACGCTGGCGATACCGCAGCGAGAGCCGCGGCGCCGGTGCAATCGCCTTCGGGCTGCTGCTGATCATCCTCGGCGGCGCGTTCGCCTGGAATCAGATCGACTCTCGGTTCAACCTGAGCCTGGCCTGGCCGATCGCGATCATGGCAGTCGGGGCTATCCTGATCGCCTCGTCAGTCGGCCGCGCCAGGCACGATTGAGTCGTCGCAGGAATACGGACTCAGTCCTGGCTCGCGTCCTTCCGGCGCCGAGCTCGTCTGCGGAGGGTGACGAGGAGCCCGGAGCAAGCCGCGATTAGCCCTGCCACGCCCCCGGCAGCGACTCCGGCGACTGAAGAGTCGGTGAGCGGTCCGGAGGTCGAGCCGCCGACGACCCCGCTCTCAGTCTTGGCCGCGGGCAGCGGAGGTGTCGGCGTCTCGTCCGGCGATCGGAGAGCCGCTTGCCCGACCTCTGGCAGGCTCGACGCCGGGGCTTCGGTCGAGGCGATGGTGGCAGTAGCGCCTGGCGTCGGGTCGCTGGGAGCCTGGGACTGCGTAGGCGCAGTCGTGGCAACGGGTGCTGGCGGTGATGTCGGGCGGGGAGTCGGGACCGGTGTCGGCTTGGGCGTGGGCTTCGGTGCCGGCGGGGCCGTCGGCTGGGCGGTTGGGAGCGGGTTATTGAACGGCGCTGCAGTTGGAGGCGCCACGGTCCCGCCGGGCCCACCCTGGCTGAAGAGGCAGTCATAGAAGTAGGTGCCGTTCGCGCCGATCCAGGCGCCACAACCGACGCGATCGTAGCCTCCCACGATGATGCTGCGATGCGTGGGGCTATTCATCCAACCTAGGATCCCGGCCTGGTTCGTGTAGTAGGTCCAGGTCTGCCACGTGCGCGTGCTGCCCGCGTAGGTGAGCAGTCGAGCGCCAACGCCGTAGTTGAGGTTGTCCAGGTCGATCTCTCCGTTGGCTCCGTACCCGTACACGCTCTGAAGGACGGACACGAACATGACCGTCGGGCACAGCCGAAGGTAGTGGCTTGGCGGATCGTACGTGGCGAAATCCTTGGCTCGGCCTGGCATTACCAGACTCGCGTCGGCGGGACACGCGATGGGCGTGTCGCGCGCCAGCCCTGCCAGCGCTGGGTCGACTCTCAGCGCCGGTAGATTGTTCGCCGATCGAACGCCGTTGATCAGCCGGACCATTTCAGTCGCATGCGCGTCTGCGGGGCCCGAGGCAGCCTGCGCCGTCGGGACGCCAAGAAGCATGGTTGCTGGCAGCGCCACGCCCAAGGCAATGGCAGCGTGCACAGCGCGGCTGAGTCCGCTGCGGGTCAGCACAAATGATCTCCTATTGACGGATCAGTGACGGTTCTTGGCCTTCCGGACGATCCCTCCGTCCACCAAGGCCAGCAATGGTCAGTAAGTCCTATTGTGTCGTCCGGCGCAACCCACCCCTTCGGTCAGGCCGGGATTCGGTGGCGATTCGGGCTGCGATTCGGGCTGCGCGGGCATTACCGGCGAGGAGCCGGACTAGTACAAAACGACCCCGCTGGACGTGGACAGGGCTACGACGATGGCGACGAGGATCCAGACCTCCAGGACCGCCGCGAGTATGGCGAACCTCAATCGGCCGAGCCAGAGGCGCCGCCTCAGCTCCGCCGGCAGCAGGCCGATGGCTGGACGGGCCGCCGCGAGCTCGGCAAAGCCGTCGCCGCCTTTTGCAACGGCCGCAAGGGCCAAGTGATAGGCCAGCCGGGCCGTTCTCTCCGCAGGCGACTGGTCGGCATCGGCCCGGATCCACTCGTCGGCGGCTTCGACGCTGAACGGTAGAAACCCGAAGGAGCTGGCGTCGAGCTCGAGTTCGAGTCTCTCGCGACGCTCGCGAGGAGTGGCAACGGGTAGCGAGGCGATGACGTCGCGCGCTTCTGTCAGGCGGCCTGCGAGGATGAGGATGCCGGCGCGCGCTCCCTGGGGGACCGCTGCTTCGCCATGGGTCTCGAGCCACCTTTGAGCCTCGATCGGGCTTCCCGGTCGCCGTCCCACCGCGAGAGCCGTCCAGACTCCGAGAGTCGTCCAGTCGAGCCAGCCCAGGACCTCTTGCGCAGGCCATTCGCCACGGACTCGGACCGCCAGAACAGCCTCCACAAGGGGCGTCGGCAAGAGCACCAGCGCCACGAGCACGGGCCCCGGCAAGCGTGCGGCGAGGCCGACCACGGCGAGGACCCCGGGTCCGAGCACCGCGATCGCGACCGGAAAGGCAACTTGGGCCCGACCCCAGCGGAACACCCGCTGCCGCAGGGCAAAGTACGGATTGGTCGTGGGAGCCGGATCGGCCGAGGCCGCCTCGATGGCGCTCATTGACGCCAATCTCCCTGTGCGATCTCGAGGCGAACAAGGCCCTCGCCGACTCGGCGGCCGACTTCGGCCATCAGCTCGGCATCGTAGGCGATACCCAGCCGAACCTCCATCGGGAGAGTTGCGCCGCCCTGCTGCGGGATATGGAACACCACTCGCGTGGCTCCGGGGCGTTGCTTGAGCATCGCGCTCAACTCTTCCATCGCCCAGACGATGCGGCTCGTATCGGCGCCGCGCGTGAAACGTACATGGAGAACGCCCGACGACGGCGCCTCGAGAGGCGCCGTCGGGGCGGACGAGGCGCGCGCCGCGACATCTCGCGCTTCGTCTGGAAGCGGCGGCTCTTCGCGTTCGGGCGCAAGCCGGGCCAGATCGTCGGGTTCCGGGGACGAGCTCAGCGGTTCGGCGGGAAACGAGCCAAGGCCCGCCGTGATGGCAGGCGCCACGGGCGCAGCCGCCGGGCCCGGAGCGGTGGGGGCCGTGGCGCCGCCCGTGGAAGCGACAACTCCCCCACCCCGCAGCGGCGAGACTCGGATCGGCGCCGCGGACCCGGCCAGCGCCGCGGACCCGGCCAGAGACTCCGGCGAAGCGGGCTGCGGGCCCGCCGCTACCGAGGCTGGGGCTGAAGCGGTCGGCCCGGAATGGAGCTTGTCTCTTCCGGCATTCCCGTTTCCATTGCCATTCCCGCTTCCCCAGCGTCGTCCCCCGCCCCTGCTCCTGTCCCCGGCGGCAACCTCGGCGGCGATCGTAGCCGGACCCCTGGTAATAGCGTCGTCCCAGATCCACACGGCGTCGGCGAGCAGCGAGGCCTCCTCACCGCGGTGGTCGACACGCCCGGCCACCAGCAGAATCGCGCCTTCGACAAACGTGCCGCCCGTCGTCGCATACATCCGCGGGAAGACGACCACCTCGAGCGTTCCCTGTAGGTCCTCGAGTGTGGCGACCGCCATCGTCTCCCGGTTCCGCGTCGTTACGGTCCGCAGCCCGGTCACGATGCCGCCCATGACAACCCGCTGCCCGTCGAGCGATTCGTCCTTGAGATCGCCTGAGTAGGCCGTGACGAACTGCCCGATCTGCTCCGATATCGAACTGAGGGGATGCTCCGACAGGTAGAGACCCAACAGCTCCTTCTCCCATCGAAGCCGCTCGCGTGACAGAGCTTCCGGAACCTGCGGCAACGGCCGATCCAACGCCTCCGGAGCGGAACCCAGATCGAAGAGAGCCGTTTGGCCACTCGTTCGGTCGCGTTGCGCCGCCTGTCCGGCCGCCATCGCGTCATCGAGGGCCTCGAGCAACTGCGCGGCGTGCCCGAACCGGCTCATGGCCCCGACCTTGATCAAGGACTCGAGGACGCGCTTGTTTCCGAGGCGCAGGTCCACGCGAGCGCAGAAGTCGGCCAGGCTCTTGAAGTCGCCGTCGGCCTGTCGGGCGGCGATGATCGACTCGATCGCACCTTCGCCGACGTTCTTCACCGCCAGCAGACCGAAACGTATGGCCTCGTCTTCAACGGCGAATTCCACGAGAGACCGGTGGATGTCAGGCGGCCTCACGTCGATCCCGAGGCGCCGGCATTCGGCGACGGCCGCAGCGACCTTCTCCTCGTTGTCACGGAAGGCGGTCAGCACGCTGGTCATGTAGTCGACGGTGTAGTTCGCCTTGAGGTACGCGGTCTGGTAGGCGATCAGCCCGTAGCAGGTGGCATGAGCCTTGTTGAAGCCGTATCGCTCGAACGGCTGGAATGCCGCGAAGACGGCGTCGATGACGGACGGCGTGACGCCCCGCTCGCCCGCCTGGCGGACGAACTTCTCGCGCATCTCGCTCATCAGCTTCGACTTCTTCTTGCGGATGGCGTAGCCGAGCATGTCCGCTTCCGGGCCGGTAAAGCCGGCGAGGGCGGTGGACGCGGACATGATGTCTTCCTGGTAGACGAAGACGCCGTAGGTTCGATTCAGGTATGGCTCGAGCAGCGGATGGAGATAGGAGACCTTCTCGGTGCCGTGTTTGCGGCGGATGTACGCCGGGATGTTGTCCATCGGACCCGGGCGATAGAGCGCCACCATGGCCGCGAGGTCGAAGACGGTGCTGGGTCGGAGCTCACGAATGTAGCGGCGCATGCCGGCCGACTCGAGCTGGAAGACGCCGGTCGTCTCGCCCGATGCGAGCAGCTCGAAGGTCTTGGTGTCGTCGAGTGGGATCGTCTCGAGATCGATCTCTTCGCCGCGATGATCGCGGATGAGGTCGACCGCCTGGCGCAGGATCGTCAGGTTCGACAGCCCGAGGAAGTCGAACTTGAGCAAACCCAGTGCGTCGACGCCGTGCATCTCGTACTGGGTCATGACCCCGTCGGAGTTGGTAGCACGCTGGAGCGGCATCAGCTCCGTGAGCGGCTCGCGGCTGATGACCACGCCGGCAGCGTGAGTGGACGCGTTCCTGGCCACACCCTCGAGTTGCTTCGCGAACTCGATGACCCGATGCACGGGCGGCTCGTTTTCGTACATCTCCTTGAGGGCCGGGCTCGTCTCGAGAGCCTCGTCCAGCTTGATGCCGAGCTGGTTCGGAACGGCTTTCGACATTCGGTCGCCGTCGCCGTAGGACATGCCCACGACACGGGCGACGTCCCGAATGGCTGCCCGGGCGAGCATCGTGCCAAAAGTGATGATCTGGGCAACGTGGTCGGCGCCGTACTTGCGACTGACGTAGTTGATGACCTCTTCTCGCCGGCCGTCCTCGAAGTCGACGTCGATGTCCGGCATCGTCACACGGTCGGGATTGAGGAACCGCTCGAAAGGCAGCTGGTAGTGGATCGGGTCCACCGGCGTGATCCCCAGCGTGTAGGTCACGATGCTGCCTGGCGCGGAGCCGCGAACCGTGATGGCTATGTGCTGCTGTCGGGCGAAGGCGGTGAAATCGGCCACGATGAGGAAGTACCCGGCATAGCCCATGCGGCAGATGACGTCGAGCTCGTAGTCGAGGCGAGCCTGAAGTTCGGGCGTGACCGTGCCGTACCGCCACGCCAGCCCGGCCTGGCATTCCTTTCGAAGCCACGTTTCGATGGTTTCGCCATCCGGCACCGGAAAGCTCGGAATCCGAAGCTGGCCGAAGGGGAGCTTCATGTCGACCATCTCGGCGATGGTGCGCGTCCGGCGGATGGCGTCCAGGTTGTCCGGGAACAAGGCCGCCATCTCGGCCGCCGACTTGACGTAGAACTCGTTGGACTCGAACCGCATCCGCCCTGGCGTGTCGAGGTTATTGCCGGTTCCCACGCACAGCAGCACGTCGTGGGCGTCGTGCTGCTCGCGGCGGACGTAATGCAGGTCGTTCGTCACGACGTGGCTCAGGCCGACCTCGGGGCCGAGACGCAACAGCTTCTCGTTGAGGCGCTTCTGCTCGGCTATGCCGTGGTCCTGCAGCTCCAGGAAGAAGTGGTCCGGGCCGAGGATGTCGCGGTACTCGCCGGCCAGGCGAGTGGCCAGCTGCCAGTCGTCCACCTCGAGGGCCTTGGGAATCTCGCCGCCCAGACAGGCCGATAGCCCGATCAGGCCCTTCGAGTAGCGCGCCAGATGCTCGCGATCGATCCGCGGCTTGTAGTAGTAGCCGTCGAGGTGGGCGTCGGTGATCAGCCGGCACAGGTTCTGGTAGCCCTCCCACGTCTGCGCCAGCAGCACGAGATGAAAGGGCTGGCTGTCGGCCTTGCCCTCTTTGTCGCGCATGCCCCTCGGTGCAACGTACGTCTCTACGCCGACGATGGGCTTGATGCCCTTGGCCGCCGCGGCCTGGAAGAACGCCACGGCCCCGTACAAGGCCCCGTGGTCGGTGATCGCCATCGCGTCGAAGCCGAGCTTCGAGGCCTGGTCGGCGACGTCGTTTATCCGACCCAGCCCGTCGAGCAGGCTGAATTCAGTGTGGACGTGGAGATGGACGAAGTCGTTCGGGGCAACGGTCACGGGGCCTAAGGGTACCGCGTCGGCGGTTTCGATCGGTGGCGGCAGCGCCTAAATAGGCCTGTTCGAACGGATCACGATCGGCGTCATGATCGCCTGGGTGCTGGTGATGTCCATCGGCTTCCATCCGCGCCGAACGGCAAGCCACCCAACGAACCGCTCTGGCGACCGCGGCATTCTAAGGAGGAGCGCCTGGCCGTGCCTCAACCCACCGGCTGGCTCGCATGGAGTTCCCACGCGGTGCCATCGGGAGTGTCGTGGAGTTCTATGCCGGCCGCGAGCAAGCGATCGCGGATGGCGTCGGCGGCGGCCCACTCACGGGCAGCGCGAGCTCGGAGTCGTTCAGCGAGGAGGGCCTCGACGAACGGGCCGACCAGTTCGGCCGGGTCGCTCGTGCCTTCCGCGGCCATCTCGCCCAGGCAGACGATCGCAGAACGCAGGGCGGATCGAGCCATCGCGAGGGCATCGGACTGGTCGGTATCGAAGGACCAGGCCTGGATCGTCTCCTCGAGGGCCAGGATGGCTCGGACAGCGGCCGGAGCGTCGCACTCTTCAAGAGACGCGCCGAAAACCGCTTCCAGCCTGGCCATCTCGTCGCGAAGAAGGCCGGAAGCGGCTGCGGCGGCCTGGACCGGCGCCCGCGGCGCGGCCGAGCCGGATGCGGCAACCGGCGACGGGGCGTTCCCGTGAACCGCTGCGACCAGGTCGGCGATCGTCAGCTCGGAGCCCGCCGGGAAGATGGCGCTTCGTCCATCCTTTCGCACGGTCACGGTGCCCAGGCCGGAAACGGAGGCGGAACCGGCATCCAGGTCGAGCACGAGCGCCGTATGGCCGTCGACGCCCAGGATGAAGACATCGTCGGGCAGGTCCGCCTCCAGCGCGCGCAATCGCCGCTCCCCCAGATAGCAGAAACGCGTGTCGTGATTGCCGCCTTCGGCGTTGTCGTAGTGAGGCACAACCGCGACCGACAGGCCGAGCGGAGTCAGCAGGTCGAGCCCCTCGAGCCACCGTGGCGCCTCGCCTACCTTGTAGATTTCATAGACGGGAATGGTCAAGCGACCCAGCGTCAAAGCGGCGGCGCTGGCCATCGTTACGGCGCCGCCGGTCTCCAGCTTCGCGGCAAGCAGCCTGGGGAGCTCCGTGCCGGCCCAAACACGCAGCGCATAGGTCGGGCTGCCGGGGCCGGCAAAGACATACCGCGCTTCGCGGATGCGCACGAACGCCGTCTCCCGCGTCAGCGGGTCGACGTCGGGAGAAAGAAACGAAGCGAGCGTGAAAGGCGACCCCACGGTCGTGCGGAAGTATTCCAGGGCCCGATCGGAGATGTCCGCAGCGTTCTCCTGGAACCCGTACGGTGTGTCCAGCAGAACGGCTGGGACGGGCCGCTCCCCCAGCCGATCGATGATTGCCCTGTGAGCGCGGGCCATCGTCGGAGTGGTTTCGCCCGAACCCATGATGGTCAGGATGCGAGGCAGCCGAGATCCCATGGTCATGGCCGGCCGACTCCATCGAATAGACCGGCCCGCTCTTCGTCGATCATCGCCTCGGTCACCTCATTCGGATGCTGGGCGTGGATGTCATGGTCGCCGATGAACCAGTGGACCCTGACCGATACGCCCGAGGCGCGCAGCGCCGCTTCGGCCTTGTCGGCTCCGGCGCGCTTCGCACGCGTCCACTCAATTTCGCCGCCGTCCACCGGCAGGATCAGGGCAGGCACGTGCAGCCGCGACCACAGCTCTGCGGTGCTCTGGCCCCACATCGATTCCAGGATCGCCTTGTGTCGATCGCGCGTCAGCCACGGAGCAATCGTCCGGTCCGACCGGATCTCGAAGTTGGCGAGCGAGCCCTCCACGCCTGCATCGGGCCAGTCGGGGTGGTTGATGCGGAAGTACGCCTCCACGTCGGAAAGCGGCAACCCGACCAGAGGCGGAGGCGCGAGACGATTCCAGCAGACTTCCCACGTAGGAAATGCGTCGCGCAGGTCGGTCAGCCCGCCGTCAACGAGCACGATGCCGCGGCTCAGCTCCGGGTGTCTCACGGCAAAGTCGAGGGCCACGCCGGCGCCCCACGATTGGCCCACCAGGATCGGACGATCCAGGCCGAGGGCGCCGATCGCGGAGGCGAGATCTGCGGCGATCGTGGCAAAGTCGTAGCCGTCGTCGGGTTTGTCAGACCGGCCGTGACCGCGGAGGTCGATCGCCACTGAGCGGCGCCCCGCTTCCGCGAGGCGGCGCGCCACGCCATCCCACAGCCTTGCGTTGGATGCAAGCCCATGGACGAGCAGCCAGGTCGCTCGGTCCGCCATCACCAGGGGCGGACTCCAGCGCAGCACCCTCAATCCGAGATCGCCGTCAACGACGACTCGCTCCTGTGTCGGCTCGGGTTGCTCGACCACGCTTTCTCCCACCTGGCACCGTCTTGACCAGCGCTACAAGTCTGGCTCGTGATCGACGCCTCAGCCGGACAACGTTGAGCCGGTCCCGCCGAGCGAGCCATCGAAGAATGCGAGGAGCCGCCTCTCGTACTCGGCCGGGTCATTGCCCATGGCACCTGTGTGGCCCACACCGGGCACGATCCAGACGGTTGGGTTGCCATGGGCCC
>DASVKT010000337.1:0-25297 GCA_036385235.1 Candidatus Limnocylindrales bacterium
GCGAAAGGCCCAGAAGTCGCGGCCGACGTGGTTGAAGACGCCGTCCAGGATCACGCGCAGGCCTGCGTCGTGAGCCGCTTGGACGACGCGGCGGAGTGTTTCGTCCGTGCCGAGGCGCCGGTCCAGGTGCCAGTAGTCGGCTGTGTCGTAGCCGTGGGCCGTGGACTCGAAGAGCGGGCCCAGATACAGCGCCGTGGCGCCCAACTCGCGGATGTGCCCCAGCCAGGGGATCAGCCTGTCCAGCCGCTCAACGGGCGCAGCGCCGAAGTCGTTGCGGGCCGGCGCGCCGCACAGGCCGAGCGGATAGACGTGGTAGAAGAAGGCGTCGCGCGCCCAGTCGGTCAACGTTGGTTCCTCCGGGTGAGTGGTTGGGCAGGCGTCGACCGGGATCGGCGCCCCTTGGCGGTTCCCCTCCGGTGGGGGATTTCTGATTGAGAAGGTGGAAAGAGCGGTGCCAGGCCCGCCACCCCGCCGAATGCCCGCTCGATGGCCGATAGCCCCCGCCAGTGACTGAACCGGCCACCGGACAAGCCCGCCACCCCACGCAATGCCCGCTCGATGGCCGGTAGTCCCCGCCAGTGACTGAACCGGCCACCGGACAAGCCCGCCACCCCGCCGAATGCCTGCTCGATGGCCGATAGCCCTCGCCAGTGACTGAACCGGCCACCGGACAGGCCCGCCACCCCGCCGATGGCCCGCTCGATGGCCGATGACCCTCGCCAGTGACTGAACCGGCCACCGGGCAGGCCCGCCACGTGGGTACCGCTGGCCCGCTCGATGGCCGATGACCCCCGCCAGTGACTGAACCGGCCACCGGGCAGGCCCGTCACGTGGGTACCGCTTGGTATAGTCATAGGGCAAAAAGAGAGAGCCATCACGAGTAGATGCCGTGCTGGAACTGGTGGACGGCCCGGCGGACGAGTTCGTCGTCCAGCTCCGCGTAGCCGTTGAGCCACAGGCCGATGTAGGTGTTGATCATCCCCAGGAACGTGGCGGCATAGGCCTTGTGGCGGCCGCGCATATTGCCGTGGTCCTTGGCCGCAGCCTCGAAGAGCCGCTCCATCGCCGCGTGCTGCCCGACGTTGCCGGCCAGTACCGCGGCGTATTCCTCGCTCTGCGGCGGTGCGAACCAGAAGCCGAGCTGCATCCGGTAGAACTCCGCGTTCTGTCGGGCGTAGGCAAAGTAGCCGCGAGCGATGGCCTCGAGGGTCATGACGAGGTTGTGGTCGTACGTGGCCGCGACCGTAAGCGCTTCCTGCAGCCCGGCGGACCGCTCCTCGATCAGCGCGTCCAGCAGCCCGCGCTTGCTGCCGAAGTAGTGGTAGAGCGTGGGCTTGGTGATCCCGGCCGCATCCACGATTTCTTGCACGCCGACCGCGTCGTAGCCGCGCTCACTCCAAAGGTCGAGCGCGCGGGCGAGGATGAGGGAGCGGTTGTCCATGTTCGGAGTATACCGAGTGGTATAGAGGGGCGCAAGTGGCGCGCGCCCTGCGGCCGTCGTTGGGCAGGTAGAGAAACCGGCTTCTAGAACCCCAACTCCGCCAACGCCCGGTGCATCCGCCGCGCGGCCTTGCCGCGGTGGGAGATGCGGTTCTTGGCCTCGGCCGTCCATTCGCCCAGGGTCCGGCCTCCGGGCGTCTCAACCAAAGGCTCGAAGATGGGGTCGTAGCCGAAGCCGCCGCTGCCCTTGGGCGCGACCGCGATGCGGCCTTCGCATGTGCCGTGGGCGAGACGGACGGGGAAGCCGCCACGCGCGCCATGCTCCTCCGGCAGAACCAACGCCAGTACGCAGCGATACCGGGCGCCGCGCCGCTCGGCCGGGAGACCGCTCAGCGCGCCCAGCAGCTTGACGTTGTTGTCCTCGTCGGTCGCCGTTTCGCCGGCGTAGCGCTTTGTGCGGACGCCGGGTCCGCCGCCGAGGTGGTCCACCTCGAGGCCGGAGTCGTCGGCCAGAGTCGGCAGGCCGGAGAGGGCGGCGTAGAAGCGCGCCTTCTTCGATGCGTTGGAGTCGAACGTCTCTCCGTCCTCGACCGCTTCGTCGGGGATGCCGATGTCGTCCAGGTCGACCAGCTCGGCTCGGAGGCCCAGCAGTTCGCGGAGTTCGCGAAGCTTGTGGGTCGAGCGGGTGGCGACGAGCAGGCGAGACCGATCCGGCGCGGCGCCGGCGGCACCGGGCGCCGCGACCGCGCCAGCCTTCCGAGCCGCTCCGGAAGCGCGGCCCGCCCCGGCCGTGCCGCCGTCTGCCCCGCCATTCTCCTCTACCTTCACTCGCGGCCCTAGCGCTTGACCGAGGCGAACGCCTCTGCCTGCGCCGCGAAGAGCTTCTCGAGCCCGGTGGCGGCAAGATCCAGCATGCGGTCCATGTCCGCGCGCTCGAAGGGCTTGCCCTCGGCCGTGCCCTGAAGTTCCACGAAGCGGCCGGCATCGGTGGAGACAACGTTGAAGTCCACTTCCGCCTTGGAGTCCTCGGAATAGTCCAGGTCCAGCAGCGTGGCGCCGCCAACAATGCCGACACTCACTGCCGCAACGCGCCCGATGAGGCAGCGCTCCATGCCGTACATGCGCATGGCCGTGGCCAGGGCCACCCAGCCGCCGGTGATCGACGCGGTGCGAGTGCCGCCGTCTGCATTGAGAACGTCGCAGTCCACGGTGATGGTCCGCTCGCCGAGCTTGGCCAGGTCCACCACGCCGCGCAGCGACCGGCCGACAAGGCGCTGGATCTCGTGAGTACGGCCACCGAGCTTGCCCTTGGTGGCCTCGCGGACGTTCCGCTCGCTGGTGGCTCGCGGCAGCATGCTGTACTCGGCCGTGACCCAGCCGGTGCCCTTGCCGCGGAGATGCGGCGGAACCTTGTCCTCGATGGTGGCTGCGCAGAGGACTTCCGTGCCGCCGACTTTGATGACGCAGGAACCCTCCGCCCACTTCTGCACGCCCAGAGTCAGGCTGATCGGACGGAGATCGCCGGGGGTGCGACCGTCGGACCGCAGGTTCGATTGAGCGCCGATGGTCGTCATTCCGCAGGCTCCTTCGCCGATTCGTGTCGTGCCGCCGCCTGGCGGTTGGCGGCCTCGGCTTTCACCTCGGCCTTTGCAGCATCCCACAAGTCGTCGAGTTCGGCGAACGAGAGGTCACGTAGCTGAACGTTGCGCTCGCGAGCCATCCGCTCCACGCGCCGGAAACGGTTGCGGAACTTGTCCGCGGCGGCTCGCAGGGCGCCTTCGGCGTCCACGCCGTGATGGCGGGCCAGGTTTGTCACGACGAGCAGAAGGTCGCCCAGCTCCTCGCGCTTCTCTTCGGCCGTCTCCGCGGCGGCAAGCTCGGCCAGCTCCTCCTGGACCTTGTCCAGAACACCGACGATCTCCGGCCAGTCGTAGCCGAGGTGCGCCGCGCGTTCCTGCATCTCCTGGGTGGCGGCGAGTGCCGGCATGGACCGCGAGATGCCGTCCAGGGCGCTCTTGACCTCGGCGGCCGGCGTGCCCGAATCGGCGGTTTCGGCGGCTTCGGCGGCGGCGCCCTCGCGCTCCACTTGCTTGATCTGCTCCCACTGGCGATTGACGTCCGACGCGGTCTCGACATGCGTCTCGCCGAAGACGTGGGGGTGGCGCCGGACGATCTTGGCGCTGATTTGCTGCCCGACGTCCGTCAGGTCGAAGACGCCGGCCTCGGCGGCCAGCTGGGCGTGCAGGACGATCTGGAGGTAGAGGTCGCCGAGCTCGCCGGCCAGGTCCGGCGTGGCGCCGGCTTCGAGCGCGTCGTAGACCTCGTACGCCTCCTCGAGAAGATGCTTCTTGAGCGATTGGTGGGTCTGCTCGCGGTCCCACGGGCAGCCGTCCGGCTGGCGCAGCCGGTTCACGATCCAGGGCAGGGCCCAGGGTCCGGCCAGAGCGAGTTCCGGAGAAAGCGGCGCAATGTAGAGCGGCGTGGCGAGGGTCGCGTTGTCCAGCGCGCCGATCGTGGTGGTCTCGGGCAGGCCGAGGCGGCCCACGACGTGGTCGGCGGGGTAGAGACGCCGCAGAACGGCCACAGCGCCGCTCTGCGTTGATACGTGGCGCCCGGCGAGTGGCGGCTCCGTTGCCACCGCCGTGTCGCCCGCGCGCAGCAATGCTGCGGGCACCAGAAGCAGTGGCCGAGACGGCTCGACGGGTGTGCTCGACAGCCTTTCAGGTGTGCAGAGTTGCAGACCCGCCCCGGGATCTAGCCCCCAGCGGATTCGCGATTCGGCAATGAATGCGTCGAGCACCAGTCCTGTGCGCCTACGTGGCGGAGGCGGATGCTGCCGCGGCCGGGTTCAGCGCCGTCAGCGCCGCCGTGTCCTTCCAGACCAGGGCGTTGGCCTGCAGTTCGGCCAGCCAGCGCGAGAAGACGACCTTCTTTAGTTTGGCCTGCTGGTCCGCATCGGCGACACGGGTCTGCTCTTCCAAAACCTTGTAGAGGTAGTAGCCGTTGCCGGAAGCGATGTTACTGACTCGGCCGACCGGCGTGCTGAAAATGATGTTCTGCTGAGACGAAGTCAGCATGTACGGAGAGACCCAACCGAGGTCTCCGCCGGTGGGTGCGTCTGCTGCCTCAGAGAAGATCTTCGCCACGTCGCTGAAGTCCGTCCCGCTGTTGATGGCGAACAGGGCGTTGGCGATGCGCTGGGCCGGCGCCTGGCGGCGTCCCTGGAACTGGACGAGCACGTAGCCCTGCGCGCTCTCCATGATTGGGTCAAGGATTGTGCCCGGTGCCAGGCCGTCCTTGAAGACGGTTGCCTGTACCGACGGCATGTTCAGGCCTTGCGACTGAGTGGTCGTAGTGGCGTTGAACAGGTCTGTGGGGATCCAAGGAAGCTCGCCGCCGGAGCTGTTGAAGATGGTGTCATCGTTGACGGTGGTGTCCGACGCCATCGTGGCCCACTTTGACTGGTCTGCACGGAGCGTCGCCACCGCGGCGTCTGCACGGGTCTTGGCGTCCGCCCAGGCCGGGTCCGTTGCCGGGATGTTGGTTGCGTTGCTGGTGCTGTGTGCGGGCGCGAAGATCATGAGCCGAAGCTTGACTTCGTCGCCGTCTCCGGGCTGGCTAAGACCGGCGGAGACCGCGATCTCCTGGACCTTGCGCTGGCGGGTGGGCCCGCTGATGTACTTGGCTTCGATGCTCGCCTGGACCGCCTTCTGGATTGCCTCGGCTCGCGCGTAGGCTCGGTACTGATCCAGGTTGGCCCTGGCGCCGATGCCGGTCTGCCAATCAGTATCAACGTACTTGGGAGCGATGCTGGTGACGGTGGCAAAGCGGTACGAACCGTCTGAGCCCTTGAAGATCGTTGTGATGTCGCCCGCCTTCTGGAGCGCGAAGATCGCGTCCGACAGGTCTGGATCGGCACTGATGGTGTCTCGCGTGGTCAAGCCCATGTCGCCACCGGACGAGTTGTTGTTGGCGAGAGTGGCTTCCTTGTCCACGTCAACCCATTGCTTACCGCCGGTCTGGAGTTCGGCAAGGTAGCCCTGGGCCGTGCTGAGAGCCGCGAGCGAGTCCGCGCCGGTGGGCGAGCTGGCCGGTGGGAGTGCCTTTGTGGGCACGCCGATGATCTTGACGTGGCGCATCTCAGGGATGGTGCTATCCGTGACGATCTGCGCGTCGATCATCTGGTCCGTGATCGTGATGTTGTTCTGGGCGGCATACTGCCGCAACTCCGCCTCATCGATGAGCTGGGTCAACGCATCGCTGTAGATGGTCGACGGGCTTTCGCTCGTCTGGATTGTGTTGGTCAGGGTGCTGGACTCGTCAGTGGTGATCTTGCCCTGGTTGAGCAGCAGCTTGTAGTCCGTCAGCTGCCGCTCGTAGCGCGCCAGGTTTAGCGCCGCTCTGTCCCGGACCCCATCCTTGCTGATCTTCTCACCGTTGGCGGTGGCGATCGGCTGGCCATGGTCGCCGTAGTAGCTGGCGGCGAAAACGCCACCCATGCAGCCTACTGACGCGACGATTGCCAGTGAGAAGGCAAGGGTGATGTAGACGACGCGGCGGGAGTCGCTGCGCCGTGTGCGGCGTCGTGTGGGACGAGGGGCCGATCTGGTTCGGAAAGTCATCTGGGCGTCCTGGTGCGAGCGTGGTTCCGGCAAGGCAGGCCGGGTAACGGAGCCGTATGCTACCGCATTCTGCTTTCTGAAACGGCGTTCAGGGAGTGCAATACATTCGGATTCCCTATGTGGATGGCTCAGACATCGGCGTAGGACTTGTTGCGCGCCCGTCGTGAGCCGTCGACGAGCCTTTCGACCACGCTTTTGTAGGCCGTTGCCTGGCGTGCCCAACTCAGTTCTTCCACTCGGTCGCGGGTCTTCTGAATCCGGGAACGGCGTGCGTCCGGGTCGTCGACCAGCTTCAAAACCATCTCCGCCAGGGAGGTGGGATCGCCCGGTTCGTAGATGGAGAGTGTGTCCGGGCCGAAGTACAACTCCACGGTCGGCAGTCTTGAGGCCACGACCGGCTTCTCCATGGCCGCGTACTCGAGAACCTTTGTGGAGAGGCTCATCTCGGTGAAGGGATCCAGGCGAGTGGGGGCCACGCCGATGTCGCCGGCGGCAATCGCGGCGGGGACTTCCTCGATCGGGATGCGGCCGGGGAAGCTGACGCGATCCGATATTCCCAGCTCGGCGGCCAGAGCTTGCAGCATGGGCAGGGCATCGCCGCGGCCGTAGAAGCTGGCCTGAACCGGCAGTTCCGGGCGTGCATCCTTGATTGCCGCGACCGCTCGCAAGACCACATCCAGTTCGTAGGTGGGTGTTAGGGCGCCGGGGTAGACGATTCGCAGCGTGCCGTCCGCCATGAATTCCCGGCGCGGACTGGCGCCGGGATCGAACAGCGCCAGATCCGGGCTGTTCAGGATTACGGTGAGCTTCTCTGCCTTTAGGCCCAGACCGCGCAGGCGCTCGGCCAGCGGTTCGTTGACGGTCAGGACCTCGTCGGCGAACTTGATCGAGAGCTTTTCCTGCAGACGCAGCAGCTTGTAGCTGATCGGATTGGCGGCCTTGGGAAAGCGGCTTCGGAAGAACTCCGGCATGGCTTCGTGAAGATCGAGGAGAACCGGCACGCCGACCATCTTGAGAGGCAGGGCGGCGAAGACGAGGTAGTCCGGCAGCGAGTGGACCTCGACCAGCTGGTAGCGGCGGTGGCGGTGAGCCTTGGCCGTGGCCCACAGCGATCTGGCCAAAAAGGTGCCGTACTCGGCAAGGTAGACCGGCAGGCCGGCGCCCTGGTGCCGACGGACGGGCAGGCGACGGAGGTTGACGCCCTCGATGACTGCCGACGGAGCCTCGCCCGGGCGGCGGAGGCCGAAAACATCGACCTCCCAGCCGGCCTGCACGAGAGCCTCGGCTTCGCGGCGGACGCGGGAGTCTTCCTCGTAGTTGGCATGGACGATCATGGCGACGCGACGCGGCTTTTGTGCCTTCGTCATGCGTCAATGCCACCGATGGAGCCCGCCAGCGCAGTGACGATACGTTCCGCGGCCATGGATCCCGCGAGGTTCAGGTTGGCGGCGCGTTCCACGGTTTGCGCAACGCCGGTGGCGAGCGGGGCTCGCGCCGCGAGCTCTCGCATCGCGGCGTTTTGGTCCAGCCCGACCAGCACGACCGAACTTCCGGCCACGCCCACCGTTTCCACCCACTCCGTATTGGTTCGCAGAACGAGGCACGGAACGCCGAGCCAGGCGGCTTCGCGCTGGATGCCGCCCGAGTCCGTCAGGATTGCGGCCGCGTGAAGTTGCAGGGCCAGCGATGTCCGGTAGCTCTGGGGTTCCACGGCGATCACGCCGTCCGGCAGGGTTATGCCCGCGGCTGCGAGCGCGGCTCGGGTGCCCGGGTGAAGGGCGAGGACAACAGGTCTGTCCGGCGTTGCGGCGGCGCCGAGCAGTGACGTCCAGGCGGCCATAGTCGCCGGCTCGCGGTTGCCGGCCCGATGAACTGTGGCAAACAGGAATTGGCCCGGCAGAAGGCGTAGGCCGAGGGAGTCGCCGATGGGTCCCAGCACCGCCGGGTCCCGGATCTCCCCGGATATGCGCGCGGCAAGGTCCAGCATGAGGTCGCCGACGTTGAGAACGCCGGAGGTGATCCCCTCTGCGGCAAGGTTCGCCACCGCGGCAGGAGTAGGCGCAAAAAGCCAGCGCGACAGGTGGTCCGCAACGATGCGGTTGAGTTCCTCAGGCAGGCTCCGGTCGAAGCTGCGTAGGCCCGCCTCAACGTGAGCGACAGGAATGCCGAGCTTCGCACCCACGAGCGCCCCGGCCAGCGTTGAGTTGGTGTCGCCGTAAACCAGGACCGCGTCCGGCGCGGCGTCTCGAATGATCGGCTCCAGCGCGATCAGCATTCGACCGGTCTGGTTACCGTGGCCGCCTCCGCCGATGTCGAGGGCATGATCCGGCCGGGCCAGGCCGAGTTCGGCGAAGAAGTTGCCGGCCATGGCGTCGTCGTAGTGCTGGCCGGTGTCCACGAAGATTTCGGTCGCGGCACGGCGCAGGACCGGTTGCAGCGCTGCGGCTTTGATCAGCTGCGGCCGCGTGCCGACGACGCTGACGATCCGCATTGTCCTCGCCATTTAGCGGGTTGCGGCCGAGGCGTCGGCCGGTCGGCGCCTTGTGTCCGCCTGTACCCCGACCCCGACATATCGAACCGTCTCGGGCAGGTCCATCCTGCGCAGGCTGTTCCGCCCGTCGAAGATGACCTCCAGCTTGGGGAAGAGAGCCAGGTCCAGCGTCGTCCAGAGCGCGTCGGCGGTCTGAGTCACGATTGCCCGGAACTCGGCAGGTTCGCCCCAGTGGTACGGCGTGGCGCAGTTTCGTTCGATGACTTCGTCCGACAGGAGCGGGTCGTAGGCGGAGACTTCGGCGCCGTGGAATGAGAGGCGCTCGACAAGCGGCAGTGCCCGGGAGTAGGCCAACTCGTTGACGCCTTCGCGGTAGGTGAGGCCCAGGACGAGGATCGGGACGTCGTCCAGGCTGCCCAGAAGGGACTCCAGCGACTTGATGGCGTTGCCAACCTGAGCGTCGTTGACGCGGCGCGAGACCGCGACAACTTCCAGGTCCGGCGCGCGGCTGAGCAGCAGGTGCGGGTAAACCGGGATGCAGTGCCCGCCGACGCCGATACCGGGCTGGTGGATGTGCGAGTAGGGCTGGCTGTTGGCGCCCTCGATGACTTCCTGAATATCCACGCCGACTCGGTCCGCATAGCGGGCAAAGTCGTTGGCCAGGGCGATGTTCACGTCTCGGTACGTTGTGTCCGCGATCTTGCTGAACTCGGCGGCCTCGGCGCAGCTCATGGCCACGATCTCCGCGTCCAGCACCGAGTCGTAGAAGTTGGCAGCGCGACGGCCCGACTCCGGCCCGATGCCACCGACCAGCTTGGGATACGCAGACAGGTTGGCGAATACGGCGCCCGAGTAGAGGCGCTCCGGCGAGAAGGCGACGAAGAAGTCCTGATCCGCCTTCAGGCCCGTGGCCTCCTCCAGGCGAGGCGCGAAGCGGCCGCGCGTGTCGCCGACCGGCAGCGTGGTTTCGAATATCACGGTCACGCCGGCATGGATGCCTCCGGCGATCGAGTCCACCGCGGAGTCCATGTAGCGGTAATCCGGCTGCTGGGCGTCGTTCAGCATGACGGGCACGATCAAGACCGCGACGTCTGCCTGGCGGACTGCGGCGGCAGCATCTGTTGTTGCGCTGAGGAGGCCCGCGGCGTGGACTTCTGCCACTCCATCCGCGAGGCCCGGCTCTTCGGCGACGTGCGAGCGACCGGCGTTGATGGCGGCGACCACGTCCGGGTTCACGTCTACGGCGGTTACATGCCAGCCGTGGCGCGCGAACTGGACTGCCAGCGGCAGACCCATCTTGCCCGCACCGACGACCACGGCCCGGCCGACGGTCCCGGCCTCGCCAGTCCACGGGCTGGACATCTTGGGGGCGGCATGAATGCACGGGTTTGAGGCGGCGGCGATCGAGCCGCCCAGGAGGCTGACCACGCGTGACGGTCTGGAGACGATGCTCATTGCGCGGCGAGCCTGGTCGGTAGGTTGGAGAGGTCGATGGGGCTGTGCTGAGCGGCGGCTTCCAACAGGGCATTGGCAAGTGCCACGGCCCACAGACCGTCTTCGCCGTCCACATAAGGGCGGTCGCCGGTTCGCAGCACGCGGACGAACTCGTCCAGTTGAGCCCGAAGCGGCTCCACGCTCTGAACGGGAATCTCCGCCACATCGCCGGTGAAGGTGGTGGCGTATCCGCCGATGAGGAGCGGGCGTTCGACGTTGGAGCGGGTGAAGGTCAGTTTCTGAGTGAGGTAGTCCAGTTCGAACATACCCTCCTCGCCGAGCGCGACAAGGCTGCGGCGCTTGGCCGGGGTCAGCCAGTCGACGTCCAGGAAGCCGGTTGCTCCGGACGGGAAATGCATCAGGCCGAAAGTGAGATCCTCGTGGCCGGCGTG
Organism: Candidatus Limnocylindrales bacterium; assembly: GCA_036385235.1. GTDB lineage: Bacteria > Chloroflexota > Limnocylindria > Limnocylindrales > CSP1-4 > Fen-1039. The sequence continues at coordinate 10,440 of DASVKT010000337.1, forward strand.
GATCCGCTGCGCCGTTTCTGCGTAGACGCGCAGCGGGCGCTCACCGGCAATCCAGCAGAGCATGTCCACGTCGTGCGTGCCCAGGTCGACGGTTACACCCACGTCGCGGATGCGGGCCGGGAATGGGCCGGCGCGGCGGCTGGTGACGGCGTAGATGGTGGAAAGCCAGCCCTCACGCAGGAGGCGGCCCATCTCCATGACGGCGGGGTTGTAGCGCTCCACGTGGCCCACTTGTACGCGGACATTCTTGCGGCGCGCGGCAGTGACGATGGCCAGGCCGTCGTCCACGTTGGCGGCCAGCGGCTTCTCCACCAGAACGCTCAGGCCGTGGTCTATGGCGGCGAGAGCGAGTGCGACGTGGGCTGTGGTCGGCGCTGCGATGACCAGACCGTCGAGGCGGGCCGAGCCGATCATCTCGAGGGCATCACCGAACCCGGTGGCGCCCGTTTGGGCCATTGCTGCCTCGATGGCGGCTCCATCCGGGTCTGCGATGGCGGCGAGTGTGGTTTCCGGGTGAGCGGCGATTACCCGGAGGTGATTCTTGCCCATCGATCCCAGCCCGACGAGGCCGAGCCTCAAGGGCGCGCTCACGATCGGTTTCCGGCGGCAGCCGCGCGGCTCAGCACGGAGGTTCGCAAAGCCGCGATGACCTCGTCCTGCTCCGCTTCGGTCAGACCCGGGTACATCGGCAGCGACATGCTGTTGGCGGCCGCAGCGTCCGTGTTCGGCAGGTCTGCCTCAACGCCCAACTCCTGGACGTAGGCCTGACGATGGCAGGGGATCGGGTAGTAGATGCCGCAGATGACCCCGGCGTCCTTCATGTCGGCCACGATCTGATCTCGGGCCGAGCCAACGCCGATCGTGTATTGGTGGAACACATGCGTCCGGCCGTCCGGCCAGGTCGGCAGCTTGATCGGCAGGTCCGCGAAGGCGGCGTCGTAGCGCTTGGCGACGGCCTGGCGGCGGGCGGTGTTGCGGTCGAGCTTGTCCAGCTGAACCAGGCCGATGGCGGCGGCGATGTCCGTCATGCGGAAGTTGTAGCCCAGGATTTCGTGGTGATACCGGACCTTCATGCCCTGGTTGATGTAGAGGCGGATCCAATCGGCCAGGCGGTTGTCGTTGGTCGTGACGAAGCCGCCCTCGGCCGTCGTCATGTTCTTGGTGGCGTAAAGGCTGAAGGCCGCCGTCCCAAAGCTGCCCGAGCGCCGACCGCGGTACATCGCGCCGTGCGCCTGGCAGGCATCCTCCACGACCGTGAGGCCGTGGCGATCCGCAATTGCCTGAATGGCGTCCATGTCCGCAACCACGCCGAAAAGACTGACGGGGCAGATGGCGCGAGTCCTGGGAGTTATGGCGGCCTCGATGCGGCCGGCGTCCATGAGGAACGTGTCTGCTTCGATGTCCACGAAGACCGGCAGCGCGCCGGTGAAGAGTATCGAGCTGACGGTGGCGTTGAACGTGTGCGAGACCGTGATGACTTCGTCGCCGGCGGTGAGGCCGAGTCCGGCGAAGATGGACATCAGCGCGACCGTGCCATTGGACAAAGCGATGGCGTGCTTCGCGCCGCAATACTCGGCCCATCGCGCTTCGAGCTCGGCGACCTTCTTGCCCTGGGCGATCATGCCGCTGTTGAGGACTTCCGTTACGGCGGCGACTTCCTCGGGACCGAGATCGGGGCGAGCTGGCGGGATCATGCTGAGGCTCCTGTGCTGGATGCGGGCCGCTCCAACAGCGAACCGCTATCAAGGCTGAAATTGAAAATGCGACCGCAACGGGGGCACGAGAGCGGGGCGGCCGGAGAGGGGATTGGGGTTGCGTTTTTACCGCTTGAGTCGACAAGCCGGTTGCCGCAGGCGCAGACCCAGCCCAGACGACGGGCCGGATTACCGGCTACGAGGGCGTAGTCCGGTACGTCCTTGGTGACCACAGCGCCGGCTCCCACAGTTGCGAATCGCCCGACCGTGGTGCCGGCGACGACCACCGACCCGGCCCCGATGGAGCATCCGTCCTGAAGATCGATCGGACTGACTTCCCAGTCGTCTCCTCTGGCAAGCTCCCCCGTGCCGGTTACGGCTCGTGGGTAGCGGTCGTTGGTGAGAATCGCGCCGGGCCCGATGAACACACCGTTGCCCACGGTCACGCCGTGGTAGACGAGGGCTCCGTTCTGGACCTTGACCTTGTCCCCCAGGCGCACGCCCTCGTCGATGAAGGCGTCACGGCCGATGATGCAGTCGGCCCCGAGGCGGGCTCCGTTTCGAAGCACCGCTCGGTTCCAGATGCTGGATCGCGGCCCGACGGCGACATCGGATTCGAGTTCTGCCGACGCATGAACCCTCGCCGTGGGGTCTATCACAAGAAGCTCCTGTGGCGGATCGGAGGTGGCGGAGGGTCCTGCGGACGCGGCCCGGCCGGCTAGAGAGTATACCGTCGGGTCGCCATTGGGGCGGATCAGGCCGTCGTTGCCGGCCGCGCTCAGTCGCGCTTGCGACGGGCCAGCAAGGCAACGGCGAGGCAACCGCCGATGGCGGCGCAGGCCACGATGGCTCCGCGCCAATCCAGGACGGGCTTGATGTCGCCTTCGGTATTGCGTGCCACCACGATGAAAGCCGCACTCCGGCCCTCAAATTTTACGTTGGACGCAACGACGCTGCCGATTCCGCTGTCTCGGAGGTTGGCTTCCGTGGCGAGAATCGCGGCGGCTCCGCTTTTGGTCACGTATACGTCTCGGCCGACCGCCATTGTGATTGCGCCCATTTCAGACGAGATACGATCTGCTCGGGCCAAGCCAACCCCGCTCATGCGGACGGCGATTTCGTCGGCGTGAGCTATCCCGATGCCGCCCATGGATACGGTGATGTCCTCGGCCGAGGCCGTCCCTATCCCGCCCTGCCGGATCGCGACTGAAGAAGCTTCGACCTGGTTGGCCCCGCCATGCATGATCGTGACGGAGCCGGCGACAACTTCCGCCACGCCGCCCTGGCTGATGGTGGGGTTCGCGGTTTCTACCAGATTCTCCGCCGCTGCGTCCTCCGCAATCGATGGCGCGGCCGTCTCCGGCTGGGGACTCCGGGCAGGCCTGGCCGCCTTCGGTCGGGCGGCCTTGGGCCTATCGCTCGTATCGCCAGCGTGCCGACTCGAGGCCTTGCCGGCAGGTTCCTCGCTCATGGTGCCCTTCTCTGAAGTCAAGACTGGCCTAGCGGTAGTAACCCACGATATCGACCACGACCTGTGTCGTCGATCCGGCAACAGCCACGTAGGTGGTAGTCAGCGTCCCGCCACTACCGAGCGAGCAGGCGAACCCGTTGGCTCGAACGTCGGAAACGGGGAAGTTGAGCGTCGATGTTGCCGTCGCCGAAGTCGGGCCGATCGCCAGCCAGCCTTGCGCCTTCTGGTCCGTGACGGTCAGGTTGCCAACGACGGCAACTGCCGTGAGCGGTACGGACGCCTGACCGCGAACGGTGAAACTGTACGCCTTGCCGGCCACGACAGGACCCGCAATCCCCTGAGGGGTTCGGCTATCCACGACCCTACCCGGGCTCAAAGGCACATACGTTGCCCCGGAGAGGCCAGGGACGAAGTAGCCGGTCACGTCGAAGACGAACTGCGTGTGAGCGCCGGCGGTGGACGAGACATACTCGACCTGGAGGTTTGTGCCGCTCAAGGGCACCGTAATGTTGTTCGCCCGAATGTCCCCAACGGGGAAGTTGACCGTTGACGAGGCGGGAACGCCCGGACCAATCGATGGCGAGACTGTGATGTATCCGACGCCGGTCTGACCCACGATCGTGGCGTTGCCGGTCACGGCGGTCGCATTGGCCGGGACCTGGCCGACGCCGCCCACCTTGAACGTGGCTACGGCGTTGGCTGCCAGCGAGGAACTCAGCCCCAACCCGATTCTGGTGTCCACCCGACGCACCGGTGTGATCGGGAAGAAGGTGCCTCCGGCGGGGCCGTGAGCAAAGTAGCCGGTCAGGTCGAAGATGACCGCTACGCTCCCGTTCGGGAAACCGCTCGTGAAGAGGGCGGACAGAGACCCGTCGGGCGCAAGGCTCACCGTCACTCCGTTGGCACGCGTGTCGCCGGCCCCGAAGTTTATCGTCGAGTAGTTGCCGGTGGTTGTTGGTCCGATTCTCAGATAGCCGGCGCTGGTTGCATTGGTGATAGTCAAGTTGCCGGTCACGGCCATGGCTCCGGCTGGGACCCCGTTCTGGTTGGCGACGCCGAAGGATCGGGTCTGGCCGGGTTTGAACGAACCGGACAGGCGAATGCCGATGCGCGTGTCGAGGATCCTGACGGGCGTTATCGGCGTGTAGGTGCCGCTGGGGGTGGTGCCGATGATGGCGCCGAAGGTGGCCCAGGCCGCGTTGTCGAATGGGCCTTGCGATGGTGCATAGTCAATCGTGGCGCCGCTGGTGCCGCGGACTTGGACCAGGTACTGCCCGGCCGGCAAGGTTGACTTGCCGTCGACGGCTCCGTTCCATGCGAACGTCTGAGCCCCGGCCCCGCGGTTTCCGATGGCGACGTATCCGGCTACGTTGCCGCCGGTCCCGTATATGGCCAGCTTCATGGCGGTGTATGGCTTCTGGTTGTTCCAGGCGACCGAGATGGTGTCTTTGATGCCGTCACCGTCCGGAAAGAATGTCCGGCCCGAGTCCACACCCGGAGCCCCGATTATCAGGCTGTTGATGCCCGCCGCAACCGCCGTCGTGCTGGGAGGAGTGGTTGGAGCCGCAAAGACGGTGGCCCCGTTCCAAACGGCGACCCAGCAGCCGGGGAAGGTGGGGGTGACCGGGTTTGACTCGGTGATCGGGCCGTTGACCTGGTACCAGGTCATGCCGTCGGCGGAGACCTGCCCGCCGATGATCTGGAAGATCGTCCCGTTTCCGACGGTGAAGACTGTATTCGAGGAAGTCGTGGGTTGGCCGCGCTCCGCGACCGGGCCGGCGATCACCTTGATGTAGCTGTTCACGGCGTACCCCGGAGACGCGGTGTAAGTGCTTGTGAGGTCCCAGGTGCCCACGTTACCCACGCCGTCCGTGGCTCGAACGCGGAACGAGTAGTTGTGGCCGCTGCTGCCGTTGAACGAGGAACTGGTGGCCGTGGTGCCGGTGAGCCAGTCGTTCCAGGCGCCACGGTCCCTGGAGTACTGGACGTCGTAGTTCTTGACGCCGTTCCAGTCGTCCGCGCCCGTCCATGAGACGGTGAAGCTCTCAGTGGCCTGGACCGGGGCGAGGTTGACGATGCCGGCCTTTGGAGGATTGCGGTCCGTCAGGAATTTGTCGGCCAGGGCCTGGTTCAGTTCCGGGAATCCGGCGTCGTAGCCGAGCACCCAGATCCCGACTCCATCGAGGCCCCAGTAGTTGATCCTGTCGTACCGGGCTTCCATTGCCTGGGCGTCGTTGTAGTACAGCTCGCGCCATGTCGGCGAGCCGCCGAATGAGCCGTAGTACGACGCCCACGCCGACTGCTCGATGGGGTCGTATTGCTTGAGATTGGTCTTAGCCATGTCCGCGGCCGTGTAGTACGGAACCCACGCTGCCTGGCCGTATGTTGTGCCGCTGATGTTCGCGGCATAGCGGCTCGTGTCCGGCGTCGAGTAGGCGATACCGTAGTAGGGCAGGCCCAGAATGATCTTGGAGGCCGGCGCCAGGGCTTTGTACTCGTTGACCGAGTCGGTCAGGTCGAAGGCCCGCGGGCTGGTCAGCGGGTTATGCGAGGCCGCATAGGAAGAGTTTCCGTCGCGGAAGTCGTAGCCCATGATGAAGACGTTGTCGGCGGCGCCGGCTGCCAGGAGGTTGGCGACGTCGTAGTTGCCGGTGTGCCCGGTGCCGCAGAAGGTCAACTCGTAGCCGGCGTGGATGCTGTCCAGCTGCGCGCGGAGCTGCCGGACGAACGTGACGAAGTTGGCCGATTGGCCCGAGGCGATCGGCTCGAAATCGAGGTTGACTCCGTCCGCGCCACGATCTCGCACGGCAGCTGCGATCTGCTTGACTGCATTGAGCCTGTTCGCCGGGCTGGATAGCAACGTTGTCTGCGCGCCGCCGCCGCCGTCGCCGATCCAGGCGAAGCTTTCGATGGTGAGGACGACCCGCACATGCTTCGCATGAGCCGAGTTGATTACGCTTGTCATGGAACCGCTAGTCCAGCCGGACCAGCCGTTCGAGGTCTTGTTCAGGCTGCCGTCCGTGTTGAGGCCTACCCCGAAGTAGGCGATCGTTGATAGGACGTCGTAGTTGAGTGTGCTTCCGACGGTCCAGTACGGCAGGAACCCGTAGACCTCGCGGCGCAGCGCATTTCCGACGGCCGGCGCTGCCGCGTTGGTGAGCGGCTGGTTGTAGGGAGCCGCGGCCACCTGCACGTTCGAGCCGCCGCGGGGCGGGTTCGTCTCGCCGGCTGCCCAGGCAGTGCCTTGCGGGCTGGCGGCCATTGCGGCGCCGGTGGCGCTGCCGGCCGGCAGGGCAATCGGCTTTGCTCCGTCTATGACGGTTGGGTCGTAGGCTCGCGGAGTGTACGGAATTGTCACTGCGCCGCCCGGAACGAAGTTGGTCACGTCCGAGGCGTGCTTCATCGCTTCTTGGAACTGAATCGAAGGCGCGTCCTGTGTTGTGACCGCAGCGGCCGACGGGAGTGCAACCGCTCCCCCGGAACTTGTGAGACCCAGCAATAGGGCCGCTCCGAGTGCCGCTGCCAGCTTGCGCTGCCTCATCGCCCGGCCTTTGGGCTGGAAAAGCGTCGCCATAACTTGCATGCGGACCTCCCGTTTTCAACTGGCCCGGCAGAGCCGGCCGTCCTGCTAGACCGGCGCTTCGAGATTGGACACGACCGGTCTATCGGTCGAGTCCAATCCGGCTGCCATTTCCAGCGGGCACCCTCAGTCATGAGGCCGCCCCCGGTGCCATGGTAGCCCTGGGCGAAGCCTGGCGTGTTCCCGCCAATACGTCCGGAGGCATGCCACTATCGATTCAATGGATGTTTGGGACCTCTTGGTCTACTGGAAGTAGCCGTTCACGTCCAGGATCAGCTGGGCTGCGCCGGTGGACGGCCCAAGCACGAGTTGGACCTTGCCGGCTCCAGTCAGGGGCACGCAGATCCCATTGGCCCGGTTGTCGCCGGCCGGGAAGTTCAGGTTGGAGAATGGTGAGTTGAGGTCTATGGTGGGACCGATCGAGGCAACGCCCCTATCCCGCTGCTGCGTAACGGTCAGGTTGGCCGTTATGGCCACAGCGCCGCTTGGGACACCGCCGTTGCCCCAGACCGCCAGCGGCCTGATGGAGCTGGACGGGATGGGGCCGGCAACTCCAAGCGGGATCCTCGTGTCCATGATGCGTTTCGGGTCCAGGGTGTGGAACTGGGCCCCGCTGCCGGACGTGTAGTAGCCGGAGATATCGACGACAATGTCTGTGTTTCCCACGTTGCCGCTTCCCACGTACACGGCACCGATCGTGCCGTCGGGGGCGACTTTGACGATGAAGTTGTTAGCCCGGTTGTCGCCGGCCGGGAAGTTGATGGTGGAACTGGTGGGATTGCCGTTGGCTGTGGGCCCGAGATACATGTAGCCTCGCACGGAAGGCGACACGACCGTCACGTTCCCGACCACTGCGTCGATGCCGGATGAAGGCAGTCCCGAAACGCCCGTGATCTGAATCTTGCGGGGCTGCCCGGAGACGAACTGGCCCGAGAGGCCCGTCCCGATTCTGGTATCGACGAAGCGCTTGGGGCTGTACGGAACATAGCCGTCGCCGCCGGATCCGGCCAGGTAGTAGCCGGTCACGTCGATGATGATGTTGATCGTGGCTCCCGCAACGCTGCCGTAATACCAGGCGTCCACCGTCCCTGCAGGAGAGAGCGCGACAGTCACGCCGTTGGCGCGATCGTCGCTGACGGGGAAATTGATCGTCGACGACGACGGTGCGCCCAAGATGTTGGGCCCTATGAAGACCCAGCCGGGTGCCGTCTGAGATGTGATCGTCAGGTTGCCCGTGATGGCTATTGCTCCGCTCGGGACGTTGCCCTTGCCCGTGATCGCAAATGTGTACTTGCTGTCGGAACTCAGGGCGCCCGTTGGGCCGATGCCAAAGCCGCGCGTATCCACCGCCCGGGCCGTGTCGAGCGGATGGTAGGTGCCCGACTGGCTGACATACCCCGGGACCTGGCCCGAGATGGCGCCATCCGTCTTGAGTGCCGGTATGGAGACCATCGAGCGGTAGTAGTAGTCGCCGTCGCGCTGGGGATGGGCTGGATCTGGATCCATCTGAGACGTGTATCCGACATTCCGGCTGCTCGGATAGGCGATCAGGTTGCCGTGATAGCCCACCGCCGACGACTTCCAAAGTGCGTCGATGGTGGTGTGGGCGGTAAACAGCCCGTCGATGTACGGCCCGATGCCGTGAACTCCGTCGGCGATGACTGCCGTGGCGCCGCCGCGGATGAAGCCGGAGGCGTAGCCGTCAACGTGGGTCTTTGCGGTGGCAATCGACGGAAGGCCAAGGCCGGCTTCGTTGTTGCCGGAGGCAAAGCAGAGGTGGTTGAGAATGACCACGGCGTTCGGCGCCAGCGCCAGCTGGGCCATGTAGTTCTCGCCGTAGTACTGGGTGACGTTGTCGCTGCCGCCGGTGGGGGTGTTGAGGCCCATGCCGTTGTCGCCCCAGGGCATCAAGTTCTGGTTGTATGAGTTCGGGAAGCCGCTGCCGTGGCCCATATAGACCAGGATGTTGGCTCCTCGGGCCGCCGCCGAAACCGCCGCCCATGTGGCGTTCGGCGAGTAGATCTTGGTGATGTTGGTGGTGTACTTGGCGAAAACCGCCGCAGCCGCGTCCGCATCTGCTCGATAGCTGGAGGTGGCGCTCTGAGTGGCGCCGACGACGATGACGACCTTCGATTGGCTTGAAGTCGCTACTGCGCTCTGCGGTTGCGCGATCATCACACTGGCCGTAACGAGCAGGCCGATTGCGATGGCTGAGACGAGCTTTCGCATGGCGTTCTCCATGTGGCGTTTGGCGAGACGCGGGAGCAGGAGCTCCGCCGATGCGCCTGTGTGGCGCGGCCTGTGAAGGCTGATGGTCGGTTGCGTCGTTAGCGTGTCCGCGAGAGCCGCCTCGGGCAATCGCGCCTTGGTCCCAGGTGAGGGTGGTCCCTTTGGGCGGGTTGTTGTGCGCTTTTGTGCGGAAGAGGCCTGCCTGGTTGGGGGCCAAGGAGGGAACATCATAAGCAAGGAGACCGGCCGTGTGCGCCGTGTGAAGGAACCTTGTCCCTATCTTTGGCTCAGCGCGCGACTGGTTGCGCCGTGTCGCGGTCAGTCTGCTCGGCCGGCGGGAGCAGGGCGAAGTACTCGGCCAGGGCGTCGCGCCAGTCGCGCAGCGGCCCGTCGGGGAGTGGCGTCGGCTCCAGCACGCCCCAGCTGGGCGGCGTCGACGGGCGGGGCCACGTGCTGAGCGGCACGTCTTCCGTGGGCACGTTGATCCCGGCCAGGCGGAAGACCTCGCGGGCCCACTCCGCTCTGGATGCGTGGCCGGAGTTGACCACGTGATGGATGCCGCCGAGGCCGCGCCCGCCGGCCCGTCCCGACTCGCGGACGAGCTGAATGATCGCGGCCGACAGGTCCGAGGCGTATGTGGGGCAGCCGATCTCGTCGGAAACGAGCTTCATCGTCGTTCCGTTGGCCTGGGCCTGGCGGGCGGCCGCGAGGACCTTCTGGGGGAAGTCGGAACCGGGCAGGCCGAAGAGCCAGGCCGTTCGGACAATCGCCAGCGCCGGGACGGTGGAGTCGCGGTTGGCAGTCGGCTGCAGCACGGCCGAGGCGAACTCGGCGCCGGTCGCCCAGTAGGCGGCTCGGGCGGCGTTCTCGCCGGCGAGCTTCGCAGCGCCGTAGGGATTATTGGGGTTGGTCGCATCGGTTGGGCGATAGGGCTCGCCGTCCGTCCGGAGGCCGTCGAAGACCTCGTTGGTGGAGACCAGGACGAGTGCGGCCCCGGAAGTCACGCAGGCCTCGGCCATGTCGCCGGAAGCGGTGCCGTTGCGTCTCATGGCGACGAGCGGCTGCTCGGCGCAGCCGTTGACGTCCGTCCACGCGGCGGTGTGGATCACCACGTCCGGGCGGTACTTGGACATCAGCCGCTGGGCAGAGGTGGGGTCGTCCAGATTGTGTTCCGGTAGATCCCACGGCAGAACCTGGCGGACAAAGCCGGACTGCGTCAGACCCCGGACGAGCGCGCTGCCAAGCCGGCCCCCGGCTCCGGTGACGGCTACTCGCATTTTCGGACCGAAGTCACTCGCCGGCCTCACGCGAGGTTGCCAGGCGGTCGCCGTACTGGCGCTTGTAGTAGTCGTTCCAGTCGCCGGACTTGATGCTGCGCCACCAGTCCTCGTGCGTTCTGTACCAATCGATTGTCTCGGCCAGGCCCTGCTCGAAAGGCATCTTACTGACGTAGCCTAGGGCGGTCAGCTTGGAACTGTCCATGGCGTAGCGGCGGTCGTGGCCGGCCCGGTCCTCGACCTGGCGAACCAGCGACCAGGGCTTGCCCAGGTCTTCCAGCAACGCAGCGACGACCTGGCGATTGGTCCGCTCATTGTCTCCGGAGACGTTGTAGGTCTCGCCGGCGACGCCGTTCTCCAGTACGAAGGCAATGGCCCCGGCGTGATCTGCAACGTAGAGCCAGTCGCGGCGTTGCAAGCCGTCGCCGTAGAGCGGCAGCTGCTGATCGTCGATGGCGTTGGTGATGAAGAGCGGGATCAGCTTTTCCGGGTGGTGGTACGGGCCGTATGTGTTGGAGCCGCGGGTTATGACCACGTCCATGTTGTAGGTGACGAAGTAGGAGCGGACAAGCAGCTCTCCGCCGGCCTTGGCGGCCGAATACGGCGAACGGGGCTCGATGCGATCGCCCTCTTTGCTGGCGCCGGTTTCCACCGAACCGTAGACCTCGTCCGTGGAAACCTGGAGGAACCTGGGCGCGGCGGTGCGCTCGCCCTTGGCGGCACGTTCCTTCTCCACTCGGCAGGCTTCCAGCAGGATGTGGACACCCATCACGTCCGTCCGCAGGAACGCCTCCGGATCCAGGATGGAACGGTCCACGTGCGACTCTGCGGCGAAGTTGACGACCGCATCGACCTGGGCCACCAACGGCCCGACGACTGCGGCATCCGCGATATCTCCCTGGACGAGGCGGTAGCGGGCGGCCTGTTCCTCGTCTGCCTCGACCGGAGCCAGGTTCTGGGGGTTGCCTGCGTAGGTCAGCTTGTCCAGGACGATGATTTCCGTGCCGTCACGACGAGCAAGCACGTCGCGAACGAAGCAGGAGCCGATGAAGCCGGCACCGCCGGTGACCAGCAATCGGCGGAACTTGGGGTTGCTATCAGCGCTCAAGAAGTAGGCCTCAGGGGTGGGGCGAGCAGGCGGCCGGAGCGGGACTCCTGCTCGGCCAACTCGGCGGCTCGAATTAGTGAAGTCACTGTTCCGGCGTCCGTCCAGAGGCCCTCGAACTTGGGGGCGTAGAGGTTGCCGGGCAGGTAGTGGTTCAGTAGATCCGTGATCTCCAGTTCGCCACGGCCGGACGGGACGAGCGTGTTGACCACTTCGAACGCGTCGGGACGCAGGAAATAGACACCGATCGGGATCAGGTTGCTCTTTGGCTTGGCCGGCTTCTCCTCGAATGCGACGACGTTGCCGTCGGCATCGAACTCGGCGACTCCGAATCGCTCTGGATCCGAGACTTCGTACAGGAGAGTTCCGGCGCCGCAGGGCCCTTCCTCGAATTCCCGGGCCATCTCCGCCATGGGCGGCCCGAGCAGAACGTTGTCCCCGAGGACGCAGCAGAACGAGTCATCACCGACGAAGTCCCGGGCCAGGCCGACGGCATGGGCGATGCCCATGGCACCGTGCTGATAGCGGTATGTCAGGTTGAGCCCGAAATGCTCGCCGTCCGCGAGCAGTTGGACGACATCGCCGACGCTCTTGCCGCCCACGATGACCATGACCTCACGAATGCCCATCCCGGCCAGGGTCGCAATGGGGTAGTAGATCATGGGCCGGTCGTAGATCGGCAGAAGATGCTTATTGGTGACGATGGTGAGCGGGAAGAGGCGAGTAGCCGTGCCTCCCGCCAGAATTAGACCCTTCACTCTGGCTCCATGGGCATCGAAGGCGTGAGAGTAGCAGGTTTGATGTGGCCGCCGACTGGACCGTACGTTTGCGCCCCGCTAATTCGGAGTTGGCGAAGGCCCCGGGGTTGGCGTTGCCGGCCCGGCCGAGGGACTCGGGGTCGGCTGCCAGGGGGACGTTCCGGCGGGGCAGCCTCCGGCGCTGGCCGAGGTGCTGGGGCTCGCCGAATTTCCGGATCGAGGTGTTGGGCTGGGGCTTCCGGACGGAGCCGGGTTGCCGACGCAGCCGGACGGTAACGCCCCGAAACCGCCCTTGTAGTCCGTGATCACGAGTAGGAATGTGGCATCGGTTAGATGCGCCGAGGGCGTAATGACCGCGCTCTGGACCACGGCGTTCCTGTCCGCGGAGACGCTCTTGATCTTCCCGATCAGCAAACCCGGCGGGAACGGTGAGACGTCATTCGTGCCCGGAAGTGCTTCCCCTGCCGTCACGATCGGCTCGTCCTTGGTGAGAACGGCGCTGACATCGACGTAGGACATCTGCAGATCGCCGCTGATCGATCCGCGAATCGTGCCGGTGGCATTGCTCTTGGCTTCTTTGCCAATCACGACGGATGATGGGTCGCTGATGAGCAGAATGGTCGAGACCGAGGGGGTGGTAGCCGAGATTCGGCCGACCAACGCGCCACCGGCATCGATCACAACTTGCCCGGCGACGAGGCCATCGTTCTTGCCCTTGTTGATTACGAGGGTCTTCTTCTGGACCGTCGCCGTGTCGCGGACGATGACGCGGACGGGAGTCGTTTGATAAGGGAGGCCGGCGGCCTCGGCGGTGATCTTGGTCCAGTCGTCGTTGAGCCGGGAGATGCCGCCCATCCGGTCCAGGTCCTCCTGGAGGGCCAGGTTTTCCTGCTTTAGCTGCTCGTTCTGGGTACGCAGGTGATCGATCTGAGTCAGCGCCGACCAATAGGAACCAACCGTATCGGCGACGTTGTTGAAAACCGTCTCGACCGGGTTGGCGATCGTGGTGGCAATCGACTGGATGTCGTGGGCGGTCTGCGTGTCCGAAATGCCCATTAGGCCGACGCTGAGAATCAGGAGTGCGCCAAAGGCGGTCCACTCCCGACGGATGGTCCGCCGGGTGGCAGTGACTGCGTTCATGCGGCCTTCCAGGCCCTAACCAGGGTCAGCGCGACGGGCGGGCGTAGGTGTCCGCCACCAGCACTTCTTCCATCAGGTCCAGTTCCTCGAGTACCACGCCGCAGCCTCGAACCACGCAAGTGAGCGGGTCGTTGGCGATATGGACTGCCATCTGAGTGGCTTCGGCGATGCGCTTGTCCAGGCCCATCATCAGGGCGCCACCACCGGCGAGGACGATGCCCTGGTCCATGATGTCCGCGACGAGTTCCGGCGGAGTCTCCTCGATGGTGTCCTTGACCGTGTCCACGATCAGACTGATCGACGAATCCAGCGCCTCGCGGATCTGCTCTCCACCGACCTCGACGCTGCGGGGCAGTCCGGTGAGGAGGTCGCGGCCACGAAGGGTGACGCGCTGGTTGTCCCACTCGCCCGGAGTTGCCGACCCGATGGCGATCTTGATGTCTTCTGCGGTCCGCTCGCCGAGGAACAGGTTGTATTCGCGACGAGCGTAGGCAACGATGTCCGCATCCATCTCGTCGCCGCCGATACGGATGCTACGCGAGACGACGATACCGCCGAGGCTGATGACGGCCACTTCCGTGGTGCCGCCGCCGATGTCCACGATCATTGAGCCGGTGGGCTCGTTGATGGGCAGACCGGCGCCGATAGCGGCGGCCATAGGCTCTTCGATCAGGCCGGCCCAGCGGGCGCCCGCGTTCATGGCCGCGTCACGGACGGCGCGCTTCTCGACTTCGGTCACGCCGGAAGGAATGCCGAGAAGCATTCGCGGCCGCGGGACCATACCGATGCGGTCGTGAACCTTGCGCACGAAGTAGGCAATCATCTGCTGCGTCACGTCGAAGTCGCTGATGACTCCGTCGCGGAGCGGGCGGACGGCGATGATGCTGGCCGGGGTTCGGCCGACCATTCGCTTGGCCTCGGCGCCTACGGCCAGGACCTTCTTGGTCTTGGCTTCTAAGGCGACGACGCTCGGTTCGCTTATGACGATGCCGCGGTCGCGGACCCAAACGAGAGTGTTGGCTGTGCCCAGGTCAATCCCCACGTCTCGCGAGAAGAGTCCGAGCAAGGTGCTCAGTCCGAACATAATTCGAGGCTGTTCCTTCTTGTCGTGGCGCTGGCCTCCCCGTAGGTAGGGAAAGAATTGCCAGCCTGAGGACCCGGGTGATCGAGTGGCTCATGAGCCGTGGACTGCGACGGGAGCCGCAATTCATCTTGCGGGACGTCCTCTCGACCCGCCTCGATCCTCGAAAGTGCGAGCAGTATACGCGCCCAACCGGCCCAGGCCCTTTCTGGAGGGTCCGGCGTGCACGGCAGGTTGCGGCAGGTTGCCGCTCCGAGGCGTGCGGCGGGCGCCACCGGGCACTCCTACCCGTTCCGGTCGAATGCCACGCCTCGGTCTCGTAGCGACACGAATCCGTCCCCGGACGGTATCGCTAAGTACACCTTGCGACAGAATGGCCCCCGACGCAGCCGCTCGACTGGCCGCACGTCTGCGGGATCGTCGGCAACTAGCGGAGCGGGGGCCAGGGAGAGACTACAGGGCGCGGCTTATCGAGACTGCCCGCCTCAGACGGCCCAGGACACACAGCACAGCCCGGAATGGA
>DASVKT010000338.1:0-1664 GCA_036385235.1 Candidatus Limnocylindrales bacterium
TGAGGCCGGTTCGGCGGCCCCGGAAGCGGGCTCGATGTCGGAAATGTGCCCCGAAGGGTAGCGGAACGGTATCGAAACGGAGGGCACAACGGTGAACGGCAACGGTTCCGGGGAGGCAAGCCTGCTCGTGCTGGTCGTCGACGACGAGCCGGCGATGGTGGGCGCCATCTCGGCTCTCGTCGGTCGGGCCGGTCACCGCGTCGTAACCGCTTACGACGGCAACACCGCCCTGCGCCGATTCAGCGAGGAACGCCCGGATCTCGTCCTGCTGGACCTGGCCATGCCCGGCCTGGATGGCGTGGAGGTTTGCCGGGCCATCCGGCGCATGTCCCAGACGCCGATCATCATTCTCCCCGGCGAAGCCGACGAACGCGCCAAGGTGGAAGCCCTGGACACCGGCGCAGACGACTATGTGGTCAAGCCGTTCGGTAAGCAGGAGTTGCTCGTCCGGATCCGCGCCGTCATGCGCCGCCGCGGCAACGACGCCGAGCCCCACGGTGCCGGCGAACTGCGTTGGGGCGAGATCGTCCTGGACCGCGGCCGCCACACCGCCGCCGTCTCCGGCACGGAAATCGTCCTGACCCGAACGGAATACTCGCTGCTGGCGTCGCTCGTCTCCGCAGCAGGCCACGTGGTCTCACACTCCACGCTCCTCTCTGCCGGCTGGCCCGGCGAGCCGAACCCGGACCCGCAGTGGCTCAAGCCTCACCTCGCCCGCCTCCGCTCCAAGCTGGAAGAGGCCGGAGCACCGGTGCCGGCTTCCGTGCGCGGCGTGGGATATCGGCTGGAGGAAGGCGAGTAGGTCCCGCCCGCCTGCCCTGATCGCGTCCCGGCCCGCGGGACTGCCCCGGCCCGCGGGCCTGCCCCGCCTACCCGTTCGGTACTTGCGATCGGCCATTGCCTGGCGGGCCACTCCACGCTACCTTTGGGGCAACGCGCAGCCAGGGAGGGCCGTCCTTCAACGGCGCCATGCCCGCGACCGTCATTGCGGCCTGGCCCTACAGCCAACCAGAGAAGTGAGATGGGAGCGGTGAGTGGACGCACTTGATCTCGCGCGGTGGCAATTCGGCGTCACCACGGTCTACCACTTCCTGTTCGTGCCGCTGACGATCTCGCTGGCGTTCATTGTCGCGGGGTTTCAGACAGCCTGGTTCAAGACGGACGACGCCAAGTACCTCAAGCTCACGCGCTTCTTCGGTGAGTTGTTTCTGATCAACTTCGCAATGGGCGTGGTGACCGGCATCGTCCAGGAGTTCCAGTTCGGCATGAACTGGAGCGACTACAGCCGCTTCGTCGGAGATGTGTTCGGCGCACCGCTTGCGATCGAGGGACTGCTGGCCTTCTTCCTCGAATCCACGTTCCTGGGAATGTGGATCTTCGGCTGGGACAGGCTGCCCAAGGCCATTCATCTGGCCTCGATCTGGATCGTCGCTGTTGGCACCGTCCTGTCGGCATATTTCATCCTGGCCGCGAACGCCTGGATGCAGCAGCCCGTCGGCTACGCGATCAACGCCACCACTCACCGAGCCGAGCTCAAGGACATCGGCGCCGTTCTGTTGAACCCCACCGTTCTGCTGGCGTTCCCGCACGTGATGGCCGGCGCGGCTATGACCGGCGGCGCGTTCGTGATGGGAGTGGCGGTCTGGCGAATGATCCGCCGCCCC
>DASVKT010000339.1:0-2592 GCA_036385235.1 Candidatus Limnocylindrales bacterium
CGCGAGCGGATTCGCCAGATCGAGGCGAAGGCGCTCCGCAAGCTGCGCCACCCGTCCCGTTCCCGCAAGCTGCGGGACTACCTGGAGGAGTAGGCCGGCAGCCGGCCGTACCGGCGCTGCCGCCGCCGAAACAGGCGCACCCTGGCCAGACGATGGACGTTCATTGTGGAGGGCTCGGGACGTGCACGACCCTCGCGTCGCGCGACATCGTCGCGCCAAGGCGTCAGAGCCAATGAGCGTCGCTCACCGGGAACTGGTTCGCGACGGCCGACGCAGCATATGCCTCCGGCCAGGACGGGAACACCGTGATGGCAGGGGGCGTTGGCCGTCAACTTCTGGGAGATGTTTGCGGACTATCTGGGGGCATGTCCGCGGATCTTCCGCGGGGACGATTGCGACCCTCGTTCGGAAGCGCCTCATCTTCGGCAATGATTGCGGTCACGGCGCCCTGTTTACGCCAGCCGCCCCACCAGGCGCCGAGCGCCCGCCTTATCTCGTGGCCGGGCCGTCCCGATCAAGGGCCGCAAGGAGCTTCTACGATGCCTTGGCGGAGGAGTGCGGCCTCCGCGGTCGCCACCTCGCCCACCAGCAGCCGCGTTTGCACCTGCGCCCGCTGCCGCTCCCTGCTCGTCATCGTGATCGTCGCCCACATCTGCGGAGACTCACAGAGTTCGCTCGGGGAGGCGCTGGATCGACACCAGCGTGGCGAGCCGCTCGCCCTCGAGGTCGTCCGGCGGGCAGGGCAGCAGCTCGGCTCGGCGCTGGGCGGGCTGGTCGACGCGCTGCACGTGCGCCGATTCGTGCTCGCCGGGGCCATGGCGGCGTTCGGCGAAGCCTGGATGGAGGCTGTGGCCTCCGCGGCCTCCGACGCGGCCCTCAGTGCACTCGCCGCCGACACGACCTTCGAGCTGGGCGGAGTCGAGGACGTGGTGGTCCTCGGCGCGTCGGCCCTCTTGATGACCCGCGAGCTGTGGCTGATACTCCATCCGCACGGCTTGCCTGAGCGAGAGGGGGTGGGCGAGCGATAACTCACACGGCTTGGTGGGGGTCGGATAATCATGGCCGGACCCAGTGGAGCCACTCGTCACCCAGAGTCATGGCAGTTCGCAGGAGGAGGAACTCGTGGCCAAGAGACTACGGACAACGTCCGCTTTGGCAGTCGTCGTGATGATGCTGGTCGGCGCATGCGGGAGCAGCGCGTCGCCGACACCAGGTGCGTCTGCCGCGCCGAGCGCAGCGGCGGCGAGCGCAGCGGCTTCGGCCGCGGCGAGCGCGTCTGCCGCGCCGAGCGCAGCGGCTTCGGCGGCGCCATCGGCAGCTGTGCCGACGGTCCCGACGGGCTACACCGAGCTGGACAAGGCACTCGGCGCAGACCAGCCGTACAAGGGCAAGAAGGTTTCGATCCAGACCCAGTGGGTCGGCGGTGAGGGCACCAACTTCGCCGCCTCGGTCGCCGACTTTGCCACGGCGACCGGCATGACGATCCAGATCGACAGCATCGGCTCGAGCCACGAGACCGTGCTGAAGACGCGCATCGAGGGTGGAAGCCCTCCGGACCTGGCCATGCTCGCTCAGCCCACGCCCGTCCTGAGCTACGCCGCCGCCGGCAAGGTCATCGACGTGGCGACGTTCATGGATCCCAAGAAGCTCAGCTCCGAGCATCCGGCCACCATCGGCCTGGTCACTCAGGGCGCGCACATCTGGGGCATCCCGTACAAGGCCGATGTGAAGTCGACCATCTGGTACCCGATCAAGGCCTTCGCGGCCAAGGGTTACACGGTCCCCACGACGTGGGACGAGCTGATCGCCCTGTCCGATAAGATCGTCGCCGATGGCTCCAACCCGTGGTGCATAAGCGCGGGCGGCCCAGGCGACGCGACCGGCTGGCAGATCACCGACTGGGTCGAGGAAGTGGTCCTCAAGACCAAGGGCCTCGCCTACTACAACGATTGGATCAGCCACAAGGTCACCTTCGAGGACCCGGGCATCAAGGACGCCTTCGCCAAGGTTGGCAAGATCTTCTTCACGCCCAACTACGTCTTCGGCGGCAACACTGCGATCGTCAACACCGACCAGAAGACGACGATGGATCCGATGTTCAACGGCGATCTGGCAAGTCCGAAGTGCTGGATGCAGAAGATCCCGACCTGGTACGGCCCGGATTTCTTCCCGGATCAGCGGGCCAGCAGCCAGCCGTCCAAGTACGTCCTGGGTACTGACGTCGGGATCTTCGCGTTCCCGACGATCGACCCGGCGCAGAAGAATGTCGAGGGCTCGGCCGACACGCTTATGGTGCTCGTCGACAGGCCCGAAGTTCGCGCCGTTGCCGAGTTCCTCGCCACGCCGTCGGGCATCCAGAACTGGATCCGCGCCGGCAGCGCCATCTCGGCCAACTCGACCACCCCTGCCGACTGGTATGCCGGCGCCTACAAGCTCAAGGTCGCTGCGGACATCGCGAACACCGCCGCAGGTATCGGCTTCGACGCTTCCGACCTCATGCCAGGCAAGGTCGGCGCCGGAACCTTCTGGACCCAGACGGTCCAGTGGGCCAACAACGGCGGCACCAATACCGATGCCATTCTGAAAGCCATC
>DASVKT010000340.1:0-13616 GCA_036385235.1 Candidatus Limnocylindrales bacterium
ACCACCAGCCGCGTCCGCCAGGGCTCCTCCACCCCGCCGGCGATGACCCAACACATGAACGGGAACGCCAGCGCCGCCTCATAGCCCCAGGCGCGCGGGCCCGCAGCAAGCCCCAGCAGACAGGCCGCGCTGCCGGCCTCGACGATTCCGGCCCGCCGTAGCCCCGGCAACGCCGCCACGGCCAGAGCCGCTCCCCCGAGAACGGGCACGACCCACGGCACCGGCAGCCGCCCCAGGAGCCCGGGCAGGCTGATCGCCTTGTCTGCGTTCGCTGCCGCGTCCGCGGGAAGCCACGCCCGAGCGCCGTCGAGCCAGGTCGCGAGCCAATTCCAGTCCCCGCCGGCCGCGGCTACCGAAAGCAGAAACGCGACGCCACCCGCGGCGAGGGCGACTCCCAGCTCGCGCCAGCGGCCTCGGATCGCGAACAGGGCCACGAACCCGAGAGCGAGAGTCGGCTTGTACCACAACAGGCCAACCGCAAGACCGGCCAGCCACGGCCGATCGGTCGCCAATGCCCAGATCGCCACCATCGCCAGCAGCAACGCGAAAGGCACGTTCTGACCCAACACGACCGAAGCCGTGGTCGGCGCCCAGGCGAAGGCCGCCAGGATCGCCAGTTCGGGCGTGAGTCCGTAGACACGCGCGGCGATCAGCCCTGCTGCCGCGATGCACGCGACCATGAGCGCCGCCTGAACCCAGAAGCTCCAGCTCAGACTGATCTGGGCGAGCGGCCAGAAGAGCCAGGCTGCGGCCGGAGGATAGCTGAAGAACGCTTGCGGGACCCCGTGCGCCGCCTGCCATGCGATGTGCCGGCTCGCTTCTACGAGATCTGGCCCGCCGACGGTTCCGCCCGCGCTCCAGAACGCACCCCAGTCGTTCCAACCGTTCAACGGCGCGCTGATCACCGGCAGCAAACCGACGGCCATGAGGCCCACGGCCCAGAGCCGGACCCGTCCGGCCCCCAACCGGAGCGCATCGCGGACGCCGGCAGGCGTAGCGGTCCCCGACCGCGCCTGCGTCCCGACCTCTTGGGTCATCGTTCGCCCTCGGGCCTCAGGCTGCTCTCGAGCTAGGCGCGCGCCTTCGCAAGCCGCTCCATCACGATCGGCTTCACCTGGGACAGGTCCACGCGGATCTGCTCCATGGAGTCGCGGTCGCGGATCGTCGCCTTGCCGTCCTCGAGCGACTCCACGTCCACGGTCACGCACCAGGGCGTCCCGATCTCGTCCTGGCGGCGGTAGAGCTTGCCGATGGCGGCAGTGTCGTCGTAGACGGCCATCATGTCCTGGGCCAGGTCGGCGCGGAGGGCATGGCATTTCTCGACGATCTCGTCGCGCTTCTTGAGGAGCGGCAGGACCGCCACCTTGTACGGCGCCAGATCGGGATTGAAGCCGAGCACGACGCGCTTCTCGCCGCGGACCTCTTCCTCGCGATAGGCGTCGATCAGGAACGTGAAAGCGGCTCGGTCGCCGCCGGCGGAAGTCTCGACGATCCAGGGGATGTAGTGCTCCTCGGTCGCGGGATCGAAGTACTCGAGGTTCTCGCCGGTGGCCTCCGCGTGGCGACCCAGGTCCCAGTTGCCGCGGTTGTGGATTCCTTCTAGTTCCTTCCACCCGAACGGGAAGCGGTACTCCACGTCCACTGCCTTCTTGGCGTAGTGGGCCAGCTCGTCGGGGCGATGCTCGCGGAAACGCAACCGCGCCGGGTTGACGCCGTAGCGGACGTACCAGGCCAGCCGGCGCGGCATCCAATCCTCGAACGTGGCCGCAGCGGTCTCCGGCTTGACGAAGTACTGCATCTCCATCTGCTCGAATTCGCGCATCCGGAAGACGAAGTTGCCGGGGCTGATCTCGTTGCGGAAGGCTTTGCCGATCTGGGCTATGCCGAAGGGGAGCTTCTTGCGGGCCGTCTCGCGCACGTTGCGAAAGTTCACGTAGATGCCCTGGGCCGTCTCGGGGCGAAGGTAGACCTGCGCGGCCTCCTCTTCGACCGGGCCCATGTACGTCTTGAACATCAGGTTGAAGCGGCGCGGCGCCGAGAGCGGTCCCCCGTCGGCCGGGCATTTGAGGCCGAGGCGTTCGACCACTTCCGGATCCATCAGCTCGGTGTTGGTCAGGTTCTCCGCACCCGGCAGTTCGTCGAGCCGATAGCGGCGACGGCATGTCTGGCACTCGACGAGCGGGTCCGTGAAGTTGGCAACGTGGCCGGAAGTCACCCACACCTGGGGCGCCATGATGATGCTCGCGTCCAGGCCGACGATGTCCGTGCGCTCCTGGACCATTGCCCGCCACCAGGCCCGCTTGACGTTGTTCTTCAGCTCCACGCCGAGCTGCCCGTAATCCCACACCGCGTTGATGCCGCCGTAGATCTCCGAGCTGGGAAATATGAAGCCGCGCCGCTTGCTCAGCGAGACGATGGTCTCGAGGTTGGCGACGGACGGCCCCGGATCGTCAACGGTGGGTGTCGGGTTTGCGGCGGTCACTTAGGTCTCCTCGGGGACAGCTGGCGGTCGATTTCATTCTCGCATGCCGAGCGCACTGCGACTGGGCTTCGGAAGAGCGCCGGCAACTCCGACGCCGTGGCGTCATGATGGCCGGAGCGCCCACGCGCGACTATGGGCATGAGGCCGACGACCCAGATGACAATCGCGGAACCGACGGACGCAATCGACATCGAGCACCCCACGCTGGGCCCTTCCGTCGCCATCTACCACGACCGCCGCAACACTCGGCGCAAGCTGCTTACCGCCTTGGGCATGGCAGCTATAGGTGCGGTCGGAGTAGTCCTGGGTCTCGGCGATTTGACGAACGGCGATGGCACGGGCGGAGTGGTATTCCTGCTCGCCGGCGCTGCCGTGCTGACCTACGGACTCAACGAAGCGCGGGCAACTCTGTTGCGCTCGCTGACCGCCTATTCGCTGATAGTCGGTGAATCCGGATTCGAGTACCCCTACGGCGTCGGATCGGTTGCCTGGGACGAAGTGGCATCCCTCGGGTTCGAGAGGGTCGGCCGTGGCAAACCGGGCGCGGTTCGAATCCAGGTCAAGGTACCGGATGAGTTCGCCGCCCGGCATGAGTTGTCGCTGCCGGCGAGCTTTATGCTCCGGATCAACGACGGAGCCCTCTACGTAGCGCGTGGAGCATTGATGCCGACCGCCGGCGTCCTGGACCTCATGAACGAACGCCTCGCGGAGTTCCGAAGGACCCACAAGCCCACCGCCGCACCCGCCCCGAGCATCAAACGCCGAACGTCCCGCCACTAGGCTCGCGGGCAAGGGTTTCCATCCTCGCACCGACCGACTGAGGAGAACAGGCTGGGGATGAAAGAAGGTCCCCCATGGAACTGCTCCTCATCATCGTCATCCTCATCCTTTTGTTCGGCGGATTCAGCTTCAGTCGCCGCCGCTAACAGCCGCCCGGTCGCGCCGGCTGCCCGTTCGCGCCGGCTGCGCCGGCTGCGCCGGCTGCGCCGAGCTAGCGGAGAGCGAAGCCTGCGAATACCAGCGCAAAACCACCGATCAGGATCAGGCCTCCGAGCTGGGCACGGCGGCGCATCTCCTGTGCCATGATCGAGGCCGCGCTGGGGCCATCGTCGCGAAGACGGGTCCCACGCCAGCCCTCGTAGCGTGAGATGTTTGCCTCCTGCTCCTTGAGTTCCTGGTATCGGTTCCAGGGGCCCCTGGCCCGCAGGTATCCGAGCGCGATCAGCGCCACTCCGAGAAGCCAGCAGATGAGGTTGATCGGGCCCATCGTTCCCTCCCGGAACCGGCCTAGTCGGGTTTGTCGAGGCGCTCCCGAAGAGCGGCCGCCACCATGGCTGCGTTGGCCTGGCCGCGCGTGGCTTTCATGACCTGGCCGACGAGGAAGCCGACGGCGGCGCCCTTGCCAGCGCGATAGTCCGCCACCGCGGCCGGATTGGCCTCGAGCACCTCGTCCACCGCGGCCCCGAGAGCCCCGGCATCGGAGATCTGGTGCAAGCCGCGCGTCTCGATGACCGCGGAGACCCGCCGGCCCGTGGCGTAGTGCTCGGCGAGCACTTCCTTGGCATTCGTTCCGGAGAGCGCGCCCGACTCGACGAGCTCCAAGAGTGTGGCCAGTTCGGCTGGGTCCACCGAGCCGTCAGCTCCCTTGGCCAGGCGCATGTACTCGCCGGTTACCCAGTTGGCGAGGAGCTTGGCCGGGACTGCCCGACCGGCCGCAAGCGCACCCTCGAACAGGGCCGTCGCCGCAGCGTCGTTCACGAGGACACCTGCGTCGTACGAGGAGAGCCCATATGCGTCCTGGTAGCGAGTCCGGCGCGCCGCGGGCAACTCAGGGAGACGCGCCTTGATCTCCGCGAGCCATTCCGGCGAGGTCAGGAGTGGCGGAAGATCGGGCTCCGGGAAGTAGCGGTAGTCGTTCTCTTCTTCCTTGGGCCGCATGTGGTACGTGGACTGGCTCGGCTCGTCCCAGCCGCGCGTTTCCATGCGGATCGTGCCCCCGCCGTCGATCACCACCGCTTGGCGCTCGATCTCGAAGGCGATGGCCCGCTCCACGGCCTTCATCGAGTTCATGTTCTTGACCTCGATCCGAGTCCCGAACGCCTCCCGCCCGATCGGCCTTATCGAGACGTTGGCCTCGACCCGCATCTGGCCGTTCTCCATCTCTGCGTCCGACGCGCCGATCGTCTTCATGAGCAGGCGCAGCTCTTCCGCATATCGACGTGCCTGCTCGGCCGTTCGAATGTCGGGCTCGGTCACGATCTCCATGAGCGGCATGCCCGAGCGGTTGAAGTCGATCAGGCTGACCCGTCGACCTTCCAGTTCGGCGTGGATCAGGCGGCCCGTGTCCTCCTCGAGGTGAGTGCGGTTGATGCGAACCGTGAAGGGCCCCGTGCTGGTATCGAAGCTGAGCTTCCCCTTGGCTGCCAGAGGGAGCTGGTATTGGCTGATCTGGTAGCCCTTAGGCAGATCCGGGTAGAAGTAATTCTTGCGATCCCAGCGCGTCGTTTCGGCGACCGTCGCCTCGATCGCGAAGCCGGTGGCGATGACCCATTCGACCGCGGCCTTGTTGATCGTCGGCAGCACGCCGGGCAGTCCGAGACACACGGGACAGCAGTGGCTGTTCGGCGCTGCACCATCGATCTCGGTGGAGCAGCCGCAGAACATCTTGCTCGCGGTCTTGAGCTGGCAGTGGATCTCGATGCCGATGACGGCCTCGTAACGCTTCAACGCCGAGGAGGGCTTGCCGGCTGCTTCCGCGGCGGTCGTCACGACTGGGCCGCCCGGCGCTTGACGAAGCGCTCGATACGAACCAGCGCCTCTCGCAACTCGGCCTCGCTGGTCGCATAGCAGCACCGGACGTGCCCCTCGCCGGCCTCGCCAAACGCGGTGCCGGGCACGACGGCCACCGACTCCTCCATAAGCAACGCCTCCGAGAAGGCTTCGCTGGAGAGTCCGGTGGAGGTGATCTGCGGAAAGGCGTAGAAGGCGCCGCGTGGCTCGAAGCAGCGGAGACCCATGGCGTTGAAGCCGTCGACCAGAACGCGGCGCCGCCGATCGTATTGGCCCATCATTCGAGCGATGTCAGGCTCGCCGGTCTTGAGGGCCTCCAGGGCGGCGTCCTGAGCGACGGTGGGGGCGGACATGATCACGTACTGGTGGACCTTGAGGATCCCTTCCAGGATCTCCGAAGGCGCGCAGATATAGCCGATCCGCCAGCCGGTCATGGCATAAGCCTTGGAGAAGCCGCCTATGAGAACGGTCCGACGGCGCATTCCCGGCAGAGAGCCCATCGTCCGCATCTCATAGCCGCCATAGACCATCCGGTCGTAGATCTCGTCGCTATACACGAGCAGATCGTGGCGAACTGCGATGCGGGCGAGCTCGTCCTGCACGTCGGCCGGAAGCACGGCGCCGGTGGGATTGCAGGGGTAGTTGAGCAGCATCGCCTTTGTCTTCGGCGTGATGGCGGCCCCAACCTTGGCGGGATCCAGGGCAAAGTCCTCGTCGAGGGTCGTGTTCACCCCCACCGGGACGCCGCCGGCGAAGATGATCGCGGGTCGGTAGGAGACGTACGAGGGCTCGTGGGTGATGACCTCGTCGCCGGGGTCGAGCGTGGCCCGCACCGCCACGTCCAGGGCTTCGGAGGCGCCGATGGTGATCAGAATCTCCTCGGTCGGGTCGTACCGGACCCCGTACAGTCGCTCGAGGTGGTGGGCAAGGGCTCGCCGCAACTCGATCGTGCCGTAGTTGCTCGCGTAGTGAGTGTGGCCGGACGCCAGGCTGTGCCGGCCGGCCTCGACCACTTGCGGCGGCGTATCGAAGTCGGGCTCTCCGACGCCTAGGCTGATGACGTCGGTCATGGTCGCCAGAATGTCGAAGAAGCGTCGAATGCCCGAGCGTGGGACTTCGTCTACTCGACGAGCCAGGACACGCGTCGAAAGTGGCGGTCGCGTGGGCTCGGATTCGGAGTTCAGGATGGAGGGGTCCGTCACGAGACGGTTGCTGCCGGTGCCGGTGCTGTCGATGGTCATCGTCGTGTCCTCAGGCTTGGCCGCCCGAGCCGGTGGCGGGAGCGACTACGTCGCGCTGTCGCCGCTCGACTGGGCTGGGCGTGGTCGGATCGTCGGTCAGGTGCAGCTCGGCGGGCTCGAGGGCCCGCCAGGTTGCTCTGGCCGTGATCGCTTCGTACGCACGGGCCAGGCGAAGCATCGACAGCTCACTCCACGGCGCTCCGATTATCTGGAGGCCGACGGGCAAGCCGTCCGACAGGCCGGCCGGGATCGACACCCCGGGCAGGCCCGCCATATTGACTGGGAGGGTGCAGGCGTCCGACAGGTACATCGCCACCGGATCGTCCATCTTGGCGCCCATGGGAAACGCGACCGTCGGGCTTGTCGGCGCAACGATCGCGTCGAAGCCGGCGCTCCAGACCGCGTCGAAGTCGGCTTTGATGAGGGTTCGGACCTTCTGGGCCTTGAGGTAGTATGCGTCGTAGTAGCCGGCCGACAACGCGTAGGTGCCGAGCATGATCCGCCGTTTCACCTCGGGCCCGAAACCGACGCCACGCGTGCGGAGGTAGTCGGCGATGAACTCGCCCGAAGTTCGGTCCGCGAAACCGTACTTGACGCCGTCGTAGCGGGCCAGGTTGGAGCTGCATTCGGCCGGGGCGATGATGTAGTACGTGGCCAGGCCGTATTCGGTGTGGGGCAGCGAAACCTCCTCGACGGTGGCGCCGGCGGCCTCCATCGCCGTGACCGCCTCACGAACTAGGGCGGCGACGCCGGGCTCCATGCCTGCGACGAAGTACTCCCGAGGCAGCGCGATGCGGCGGCCACGCAGGTACGAGGCGGCTTCGTCGTCGCCTGAAGCGAGGTTGAGCAGCTCCCCCGGCACCGAGACCGGCGCGGAGGTGGCGTCGCGTTCGTCGCGGCCGGAAACCGCGTGCAGGAGCAGCGAGGCGTCTCGGGCATCGCGAGCGAACGGCCCGATCTGATCGAGCGAGCTGGCGAACGCGACGATCCCATACCGGCTGACGCGGCCGTATGTGGGCTTGAGACCGACGACGCCGCATAGCGACGCAGGCTGTCGAATGCTGCCGCCTGTGTCGGTGCCGATCGCGAGGGGTGTGTGATAGGCCGCGACCGCGGCCGCAGATCCGCCCGAGCTGCCGCCGGGAACGCGCTCCAGGGCCCACGGGTTGGCGGTGGGGCCGTACGCCGAATGCTCGGTGGACGAGCCCATGGCGAACTCGTCCATGTTGGTCTTGCCCAGGATCACCGCGCCGGCCTGCCGCAGGCGAGCTGTCACAGTGGAGTCGAACGGGGCGATGTAGCCCTTCAGGATCTTGGAGCCGGCGGTGGCCTGGCCGCCCTTGACCGATACGAGGTCCTTGAGCCCGACTGGGACGCCGCACAGCGGGTGGAGCTGGATCAATGCCGAGCCACCGGCGTCGCGCGCCTCGGCGATCCGGGCATCGGCGGCATCGGCCTGCATAAGCGCGTCGTCACGATAGATCGTGAGCCAGGCGTGCAAAGCGTGGTTCTGGCGCTCCGCTCCGGCGAGATGCGCTTCCGTCAAGGCGCGCGACGATATCTCGCCGGACCGAAGCAGGCGCGCCATTTCGTGGGCGTGGAGCCGAGTGAGGTCCGTCACGGCGTTACGCGGCCCCCTCGCCGCCCAGGATGGCCGGTACGACGAAGTGATCGCCGCTCCGCTCGGGCGCATTGGCCAGCGCGTCGCCAACAGCCAGAGAGGGCTGAACCACGTCCTCGCGCAGGATATTCAGCAGCTCGATCGTCTGGGCCGTAGGCGGTATGTGCTCTGTGTCGAGCGAGGTCAGGATGACGTACTGGTCGAGAATGTGGTTGAGCTGGCCTTCGAGGCGCGCCAGTTCTGCCCCGGTCAGACCGAGGCGCGCAAGATGGGCCACGTGCTCGACGTCGGTGCGGGTCAGATTGGCCATGCGGCGGATGATAACGGACGGAGCCCCACCCGAGCGACCCGTGGCCCGGCGGGCGACCTTCAGAGCCTCTCCATCGTAGAGTTGTAGGCTCCCGAGTCTGATGAGGTCGCGATGCCCGCCTTCGAGATCCGCGACATGACATCCGCCGAGGTCGGCGCCGCTTGCGAACTGGCCTTCGCGCAGGGCTGGCGCGATCGACGGGCCTTCTACGGGTTCGCCCTGCGGACACCGACCTGCCAACCGCTCGTGGGCGTGGTCGACGGACGGATCGTGGCGACCGGCGTGGCCACGGTCAACGGCTCGGTCGGCTGGCTCGGGGCCGTCGCGGTGGAAGAGGCGGTGCGGGGCCGCGGGTACGGACGGGCCGTGACCGAGGAACTGCGGAGGAGACTCCTGGCAGCCGGCTGCGAGACGCTGTCGCTCGTGGCGACGCCGGCCGGCCGGCCGCTCTACGAGCGGATGGGCTTTCGGCTGGCAACGCACTACCACCAGATGGAGGGCGATCACCTGCCCGAACGGCCCGCACCGCCTGAGGGGACGCGCCTTCGGCCGATGATCCTCGAGGACCTGCCCGCAGTTGCCGGGCTCGACAGGCTCGCCACGGCCGAAGACCGGCAAGCTGCGCTGACCGAGCTGGCGATCTCCGGCGGATGGCTGCTCGAAGACGAGGCATGTTTGCGAGGCTTCCTGCTCCCTTCGGATCGAGCCTATGCGGCGATTGTCGCACCCCGGTTCGAGGACGGGCTGTTCCTGCTCGACCTGCATCGACACCTGGCTCCGCCCGACGGCCACGCCCGGGCCGCGATTCCCGACGACCACACCGCCGCCTGGCGCGAACTGGATACCCGTGGCTGGCGCCCGACCTGGCTCGCGCCGCGGATGCTCCAGGGTCCCGACGTTTCCTGGCGTCCCGAGTGGATATGGAGTCTCATCAACTCGGCCATGGGCTGAGCCTCAGTCACCTCCCTCCCGCGCTATCGACCGCCGAGTGACGGGCCCCGATCACGCCGCGGAAGACCTAGCCCTCCCCTGCCAGCAATCGCCGAAAGCCATCCTCGTCGAGAACCGTGACACCAAGCTCTTGGGCCTTCTGCAGCTTCGAGCCGGCGTTCTTGCCGGCGACCAGGTAGGAAGTACTCTTGGACACAGAACCCGCCGCTTTGCCTCCCGCGGCGCGGATCGCTTCTTCCGCGCTCTGACGGTCGAAGACGGAGAGCGTGCCGGTCACGACCACGGTCTTGCCGGCGAGAGGGCCGGTGCCGCCGCTCCCCGGAGCCACTCGCCTGGCGGGCGGCTCGGCGACTACTCCCGCGTCCACGAGATCGGCAAGCACGGCGGCGCTCTCGGGATTCCCAAAGTAGGCGGCGATGCTACCGGCGACGACGGCACCGATGCCGGGGACCTCCTGAAACGCCTCGGCCGGAGCCCCAGGCAGGGCCTCGGCCACGCGGGTGGTCCACTCCCCTTCCGACTCGCCCTCCTGCGCCGGCCATCGCTCCGCGATCCAGGACGCGAGGTCGATGGCCGTCTGCTCGCCTACCTGGGGGATTCCGAGGGCGTTCAAGATCCGAGCGAGCGGCCGCCGGCGCGACCTTTCGATCGAAGCCTTCAGGTTCGCGGCGCTCTTGCGGGCGAACCGGTCCAGCCCTGCCAGGTCGTCGACCCCGAGCCTGTAGAAGTCGCCCCGTGTCTTTACCAGACCTCGCTCCAGGAGTTGCTCCAGAACAGCCCACCCGGCACCCTCGATATCCATGCCGCCGCGGCCCGCAAAATGCGCGAACTCCTGGGCCAGCCGCGCCGGGCATTTCGGGTTCGGGCAGTAGTGGCGGACGGCGCCCTCGTCGCGGACTATCGGCGTGCCGCAGACCGGGCATGCCAGGGGCATCTCGAACTCTCGCTCGGCTCCGGTCCGCCTTTCGGGAATGGAGCGCACGACTTCGGGGATGACGTCGCCGGCCTTCTGGAGCACGATCCAGTCCCCGATCCGCAAGTCCTTGCGGCGAACTTCATCCAGGTTGTGCAACGTGGCGCGGGCGACGGTGGAACCCGCCACCTTGGCCGGCCGCATGTGCGCCACCGGCGTCAGCGTTCCAGTTCGGCCGACGTACGGCACGATGTCCTCGAGAACTGTTTCGACTTGCTCCGGCGGGAACTTGAAGGCGATGGCCCACCGTGGGGCCCGGGCGACCATACCCAGCCTTTCCTGCTGGTCCAGGCGATCGACCTTGACGACGACCCCATCGGTCTCGTACGGGAGGTTGTGGCGCTTCTCCCCCCAGGCCTCGAGGAAGAGGACGACCCCTTCGATGTCCAGCCCTTCAGCGCGATCGGGGTTCACCGGCAGACCCAGGTCGGCTAGTCGGGCCAGGGCTTCGGACTGGCTGGAGACGGTCGACCGGCCGTCCGGCCCGTCCTCGATGAGCTGGTACGTCCAGGATGAGAGCCTCCGTGACGCAGTCACTCGGACATCCTGCTGCCGGAGCGAGCCCGCACCGCTATTGCGGGGGTTGGCGTAGGTCGGCAGCCCGGCCTCCTCGCGCTCGGCGTTGATGCGAGCGAACTCGGCCTTGGGCATGAAGACCTCGCCGCGGATCTCGGCAGTGGCCTTGTCGCGCAGGCGCTCCGCCAGGACGGAGATCGTCCGTAGATTCGCCGTCACGTCCTCGCCCGTGGTTCCATCGCCGCGCGTCGCGCCCTGAACGAAGCGGCCACGCTCGTAACGCAGCGAGACGGCCAGTCCATCGATCTTCAGCTCGGCCACGTAACGTAGCTCAGGTGCCGGGGCAGGCGCCGGCGGCAGGCCGAGTCCGCGCCGCACCCGCTGGTCGAAAGCCCGCAGTTCTGCCTCGTCGAAGACGTTCCCCAACGACAGCATCGGCCGCCGATGGACTACCTCGCCGAAAGCGCCGGTGGGCGCCGCCCCCACCCGCTGGGTCGGCGAGTCGGGCGCGACCAGCTCCGGGAAGGCAGATTCGAGCGCGATCAACTCGCGCATCAGGTTGTCGTATTCGGCGTCGCTGAGCTCGGGCGCGTCGGCAACGTAGTAAAGCTCGTTGGCACGCCGGACAATCGGAACGAGTTCTGCGTGCCGCAGACGGGCGCGCTCCTCGCCAAGCTCAAGGGCAGCCTTCACCGCATCTTGAGCCACCGGCAGCCCGACGCCCGGCTCCACCGCCTCACTCACCTTTGCCCTCCAATGTGGATCGACTCCACGTCGATTCTCGCCGATGCGCGGTCAGGGGTGAAGCGTCTATTGCGCCGGGCGATTCGCCAGCTCGAACGGAGATCGCCGACGGCGATGGCGAGTCAGTTTATGGGCACGTCACGGCTTGCCGGCGAGGGCGCGGTGTCCAGGCCGTGGACCGTCTTCTCCCAAAACGACGGGGCGCTGATCAGCTGGACCGCCGCCTTGACGGCCGCCAACGACATCAAGACCCAGTAGAGGGGGATCAACAGTGCCGCAAAGACAAGCCTCGACGAGCTGGATATCCGCGCGCTCACGAGCCACGCGTAGAAGAGCGAGAAGTTGCCCACGAGCATGACCGCGAGGCCCAGGTAGTAGAGCCACGCCGGGAAGAGCGTCAGGAGGACCGCCGGATGAACCACGAACCACAATGCGGTCATCGCCCAGAAGACGGGGTTGATGAGCGACAGCAAGGGCGTCCCGGCAACAAACAGGTTGAACGCGATGAACCCTCGCCAGCCGAGGTCGCGACGGAGCGCCAGCGGATGCCGGGTGTGGACCAGCCATGTCTGCATATAGCCCTTGTACCAGCGGGACCGCTGCTTGATCCAGTTGATCACGTCGCTATTGGCCTCCTCGCACGTGGTGCTCTCCAGAACTCGAGTCTGGTAGCCCCGCCGAGCGAGACGGATGCCGAGGTCGGCATCCTCGGTCACGTTGTACGGATCCCACCCGCCGACGCCCAGGAGGATTTCGGCGCGGAAATGGTTGGACGTGCCGCCGAGCGGTAGCGGACCGCGCTGAGCGACGAGGCCGGGAAGCAGGAACGAGAACCACATCGCGTATTCGATCGTGAACCAGCTCGTCAGCAGGTTCTGATCCGCGTTGTAGTAGGAGAGCTTCGCTTGAAGGCAGGCTACGGACGGCCCGAGCCGGGCGAAGGCTGCCACCGCCCGTCTGAGCTGGAGCGGCTCCGGCCAGTCTTCGGCGTCGTAGATGGTGATGAACTGGCCGCGCGCACCCTCGAGACCGTAGTTGCAGGCCTTGGGCTTGGTCTTGGGCTCCGAGTGCGGAACCCGGACGATCGTGAACTGGCGCCCTGGGTGGGCAGCTTTGGCGGCGGCGATCGTCTCGCCATCGTCCTGTTCGAGCAGCAGTCGGATGTCGAGCTTGTCCTTCGGGTAATCGAGCTCGGAGAGGCGAGCGACAAGACCCGCGATGACGGACGGCTCCCGATAGGCGGGCACGAGGATCGTATACACCGGCAACAGCTCGTCGGGGATCGCCCGAGCTTCCTCTTCCGAGACATCCACCACCTCGGGATGCCGGAGCGAGAGCCAGAACGCCGCCAGGCGATATATAAGTGCGGCGAGATAGGCGAGAGTGACCAGGGCGATCAACGCGATGGCCGTAGAGAGAGGGGCGACGAGGGCGCCGACACCGATGACGGCCGCGATCGCAAGGGCAACGGCGAGTTGCCCAGGGGAGGCAGTTTGCTGCGCCGAAAGTTCCTCCGAGAGAGTCGGAGCGTGGGCGCCATCCTTGGAGCGACGGGCGAAAGTGGTCATTGCTGGGTCCCCGGATCAGGAGTCTGAACTTGGTCGCTCATACCCGCGGAGACGATCGTGCGGGCAAGAGACTCGAGCGTCGATTGGGCCGCGTTGAAGGTGGCCTGCGTCGTTGAGGCGCCGGGCTGGCCGGCCGGATCGAGGGGTGCGAGCAAGACGAGCCGCTCGTACCGAGTTTGGCCGCCCGCGTTATAGGGCCATTCCCACCACAGGATCGACCAGGCGGTAGCGGAGTCCGGGCTCCTGTAGCTGGCTACTTTGGCGTCCACTGCTGCTCCGACGTCTTCCGAGAAGGACGAGACCTGGGTAAAGCCGTGGAAGTTGTAGCAGGCCTCGACACCATAGGAAGCCAGGCTCCCGGAATCGTCGGTGCGGATGACGTCGAGATACACGGTCGACGGTCCGGAGGTCGAGGTGGAA
>DASVKT010000341.1:0-3575 GCA_036385235.1 Candidatus Limnocylindrales bacterium
CGACAAGGCCGGGCTGGCCTTCTTTGGCACCAGCGTTGTGAGCGGCACGGGTACTGCGGTCGTGACGGCCACCGGCGCGGCCACGACTTACGGAGCCATCGCCCACCGCCTAGCCGAGCGGGCGCCGGAGACGGACTTCCAGCACGGCGTTCGCACCTTCGGGCTTCTGATCGGGCGAGTCACGCTGATCCTGGTTGTCGGCGTCTTCGCGATCAACGTGGCGCTGCAGCGGCCGCTCTTCGATGCCCTGCTGTTCGCCATCGCTCTGGCGGTGGGTCTCACCCCGGAGCTCCTGCCGGCCATCGTCACGCTCAACCTGACCCGCGGCGCACGCGCCCTGTCGGCTCACGGCGTGCTGGTCAAGCGCCTGCCTGCGATCCAGAACCTGGGCAGCGTGACGGTTCTGTGCACGGACAAGACCGGCACCCTAACCGTCGGCAGCCTGGAGCTGGTCAAGGCCGTCGGGATCGACAAGGACGATGACGAAGAAGCGACCCAGGCGCTCGAGTACGCGTTCCTGAACAGCCACTTCCAGGGAAGCTTCGTGAACCCGCTCGATACTGCGATTCTGGCCGTCGCCAAGCCCCCCGCGGACATCGCCACGTACCGCAAGCTCGCCGAGCTGCCGTATGACTTCAATCGCCGCATGCTCAGCGTGGTTGTGCAGCGTGGCGCCGAGCCGCCGCTCCTCGTGACCAAGGGTGCGCCCGAATCGGTCATCTCGCGGTGCAGCCACGTTCGCGAAGACGACAACCCGACCGCGCCGGGTGGGATGTTCGCCCGGCCGATCGACGGAGAGGGTGCCCGGTTGGACGGCATCGTCGGCCAGGCGTCGGCCGATGGCTTCAGGCTGGTCGCGGTAGCCTCGCGCGAGCTTTCGGCCGATGAAGTCGGGAAGCTCTCGGCTCCGGACCAGGCCGTTCTGGAGCAGGGCCTCACATTCGAAGGCGTAATCCTCTTCAGCGATCCGCCCAAGCCGGGAGTGGCGGAAGCGATCACTTCGCTGGCCAACCAGGGCATCGCCCTCAAGATCATCACCGGCGACAACGACCTGGTGGCCCGCCACATCGCCGGCCTCGTAGGCCTGACGGTCGACGGCGTCCTGACCGGCGACGACATGCGCAAGATGACCCACCCGGCGCTGGTTGCTCGTGCGCAGCGGACCACCATCTTTGCCCGTGTCGATCCGGACCAGAAGCTGCAGGTGATCCGCGCCCTGCGCGAGTCCGGCCAGGTGGTGGGCTATATGGGCGATGGCATCAACGACGCCCCGGCGCTTCACGTGGCGGATGTGGGAATTAGCGTTGACAACGCCACGGACGTGGCCCGCTCGGCGGCCGACATCATCCTGCTGGAACCCAGCCTGGCCGCCATCAGCCAGGGCGTCACGGAAGGGCGGCGAACCTTCGCCAACACGCTCAAGTACATCCGCATGGGCACGAGTTCTAACTTCGGCAACATGCTCAGCATGGCCGGCGCGGCGCTGCTGCTGCCGTTCCTGCCCATGACCCCGGGCCAGATCCTGCTCAACAACCTCATCTACGACGCCTCGCAGACGGCGATCCCGTCTGACAACGTCGATGCCGATGCGCTGGGTGAGCCGGCCCGCTGGGACGTCCACGCCATCGAGCGGTTCATGGTCGTCTTCGGGCCCATCTCATCGATATTCGACTACGCCACCTTTGGCTTGCTGCTCCTAATGCTCGGCACGAAGAATGCCGACTCGTTTCATACGGGCTGGTTCGTTGAGTCGCTGTTCTCGCAGATCCTGGTGGTGCTCGTCATCCGGACCCGCATGACGCCGTTCTGGCGCAGCAGACCCAGCAAGCAGTTGGCGATGGCGATCGTGGCGGCTCTGGTCGTGGCGGCGATCATCCCGCTGAGCCCGCTCGGTACGGTGATGGGTTTTGGGGCATTGCCGTGGCAGTTCTGGGGCCTGCTGGTCCTACTGGTCGCGGCCTACCTGACGCTCATCGAGGTCGTGAAGCGCATCTTTGATCGCCACGAGGCCGGACGGCCCGAGTCGGTCGCGCGTCAGAAGGTTCTGACGGCACGCCGCGCGGGTGCCGTCAGCAAGTAGTTAGTTGGAGGTTGCGGTGGAACTGAAGATCGATCCGTCCAAGACTGCGCTTGTCGTCATCGATCTTCAGAAGGGGATCGTCGGGACGCCGGCAGCGCCGCGCTCGTCGCTGGAAGTGGTTACGCGCGCGGCCAAGCTGGTCGCGGCGATGAGATCGGCGCGCGGGACCGTGGTCCTGGTGCGGGTTACGCCCTCGCCGGACGGCAAGGACGCCCTCAAGCCGATCACGGACAACCCGGCCACGTCCTCCGTGGGTGCTTCGCCGCCCGACTGGGCGGACATCGTCCCGGAGCTCGGGCCTGAGGCGAACGACATCCTCATCACCAAGCGCCAGTGGGGCGCCTTCTACGGCACGGAGCTTGATCTGCAACTCCGCCGACGGGGCGTGGACACGATCATCCTGTGCGGCATTTCCACAAACATCGGCGTGGAAAGTACCGCCCGCGATGCCTTTGAGCGTGGCTACGAGCAGGTCTTCGTGGAGGACGCGATGGCCGCGCGTGAGGCAGAGGATCATCGCCACACCGTGAACACGCTCTT
The DNA here is from genome assembly GCA_036385235.1 of Candidatus Limnocylindrales bacterium. Classification (GTDB taxonomy): domain Bacteria; phylum Chloroflexota; class Limnocylindria; order Limnocylindrales; family CSP1-4; genus Fen-1039. Next base: position 2,621 of record DASVKT010000341.1, read on the forward strand.
CCCGCGCATCGGCCGGGTTCGCTCAACGGAAGATGTCCTGGCTGCGCTGAAGTAGTACGACGATCGTATCTTCGGCCAAATGGCCGGAAGAATGGCCGCGAGCCGCACCTTCAGCGTCGGCGCCTGATGACATCGGGCCTTCGCGGGCAAACAAGAAGCCGGCCGTGGGAATTGCCCCGCGGCCGGCCCCATTTCAGCGAGCTTACTTGACCGTGAGATCGCCCTCGGCGACCGTGTCGGTCGGGCTCGTCAGCTTGAAGTGGAAGGTGCCGGCCGCCCAGTTCCGGACCTTGCTCAGGTCCGCGATGTCACCAAAGCAGTCGCGACCCTTGGTTTCAGAGGTCGGCACAGCGATCGAGCGGAGGAAGGACTGGCCGTCCTTGGTGACCTCGAGGGAGATGACCTCGTCGGCCGGCTTGGCCTTGAAGACATAGGTCGCGTACACGGACGTCGTGACACTGACCGAGGTCACAGCCGCATGGGCTGTGCACTTGCTGTCCCGGGTCGGCTTATCGGTCCCGAAGAGGACCTTGCCGCGTTCGATGTTGGCTCCACAGCCGAAGCTGGAGACGGCGAGCGCGATGACGACCGTCAGCACACCCAAATATCGGGGCAGCGAGCGCCGGTTCATTTGCATCCGTGTCTTCTCCCTGGTGACTTTCCGCGGCGCCGACGAACATCGCGACGCTGGGCAAGATCATATGGGCGCCGAGGGCGCCACGAAAGACGGTTTCGGCGAGATTGAGCGTCCGCTCGGCCATCCGGCGTAACCTTTGCGCACCGATGCCGTGAATGCAGCGCCGGACCGGCACATGGAGGAGAACCAGATGCAGGTTGGCCTTATGGCGTGCCAGGGTTGGAAAGGCGAATACGACGGCTGGGATGCGGCCGCCGCCTGGAATCGGACCATCGAACTGGCCGAGAATGCGGAAGCGCTGGGCTTTGAGTCGCTGTG
>DASVKT010000342.1:0-2034 GCA_036385235.1 Candidatus Limnocylindrales bacterium
CCGGCTGCCCACCAGGCCTTCACCGTGTCTCAGGCGCTCGTGCTCGATGGGAACACGCCACGTCTACTCGACGAGTGGCAGGCGGAACCGGACCTGTGGAATGTGGTCCGACACGCAGTTGACGATCGGGCATCAGTTGGCCAGTTCATTCTCACGGGATCCGCCGTGCCGCGAGATGATGTTCGCCGGCATCCTGGGGCAGGCCGCTTTCTTCATTTGCGAATGCGGCCGATGTCGCTCTTCGAGACCGGCCACAGCGCAGGAACGATGTCGCTTGCTCGCATCCTGGCCGACGATGCTCCTGCCGTCCCTGATCCGGGACTTGATGTGAAGGACATCGCCGAGAGGATCGTGGTCGGCGGCTGGCCGGGTCATCTCGGGCTTACGCCCAACCAATCACTACGAGCGATGCAGGGCTACATCGACGATGTCTGCCGCGTCGATGTTCCGCGACTCGACGGCGTTCGCCGGGATCCGACGGGGATCAGGGCGCTCTTCAACTCGCTGGCGCGAACGACCGGCAACGAGGCGGCGACATCGGTTCTTACCGCCGACGTAGCGGGCGCGGAACGAGACATCAAGGTGGAGACGGTCAGGATCTACCTTGATGCGCTGGAACGGTTGATGATCACCGACGACGTTCCCGCCTGGAAACCAGACCTCCGAAGTCGCACTCGGCTCCGTGGCAGTCCGATCCGCCACCTCGTCGACCCCTCGCTCGCAACGGGCGCGCTGAATGCTGGACCAGGGCACGTTCTCGCCAACCTCAACTGGATGGGCTTTCTCTTCGAATCGATGGTCGTGCGAGATCTTCGCGTTTACGCAAGCCCGCTCGGCGCCGAGATCCGCCACTACCGAGACGGAACTGGCCTCGAAGCCGACGCCATAATCGAACTCCCAAATGGCGAATGGGCTGGCTTCGAGATCAAGCTCGGGTCGACACCCGACGTGGTCGATGGGGCGGCTGCGAACCTTCTCAAGATCCGAGATCGTGTAGCCGCGCGAGCGCCGCGCGCACTTGGTGTCATCGTCGCCAAGGGTTTCGGCTTCCGGCGGACTGACGGCGTTTGGCAGATACCGATCGGGGCCCTGGCCCCATAAGGGCTGACACTTACCAGCCGTCCTTGACGCACAAGGATCCCGCTGGCCGTTGACACGTAGCTCTATGACCGCCGTCGGTATTGTTCGAAGGTCATTGTCGGCCCCGTTCTGAGCGTGGACCGCGGCCGGGCGTGAGCGGACAACGTGTCGACCGATGCCACCATTGCGTACGACACTCCTGGTAGGCGTATCTGCAAGAAGCCACAAGACGGCGAATCGGCTCGTTGGTGTTTGACGAGCCGTCGATTGATTGGGGAATCGGGACACTAGCGGCACCGCGGAGCCGGTCTCGGCCGCGCCGTAGCCGTGGAAATTGCGGAATGCAACTGGTACTTGCGCCGTGTGAGGATCTAGACGCACTCGGACGGCCGGCCACTGTGGGCTGAGCGTGGTTCGGGTCGCCCGGAGTGCTCCGGAGGGCGATTCGCAGCTCAGCAGAGGCCGATTCGGCCGAATCTCGTGCGCCGCGCAACTGGTGTTTGCATTCCGCAAGATCGGCGGTTCCGTCCGGTCGCTCGGGTCTTGCGGCCGCGCGTTGCGCCCGGAGCCGCAGAAACGGGCGGATGCCAAAACGTTGAAGCCGCTGGGCTGCCCGCCTGGTCGGGCCTCGCCGGGGTTTGCGAGAGTGCCCCGAGTCGCCCGAGCGCCCCGAGGATGTCCCGCTCGTCGTGGAATTTGGCTTAGTGAGGGCCTCCAGCGGTTGCTGATGATACAGGTCAGTTGGTCGCGACTGACACCGGCGGAAAGGGGTCAACTTTCAACCGGCGTTGACAATAGAGGCGTGGGGCCCAGATCCCCGATGAGCGGGTTAGCCTACGTACCGCTCCTCTCGGGCCGACCATTCAGGTAGGTTCAGCCTACCCGTCGCGGACTCTCAGCCCGGCTGAGCCTGAGCCGCCAGCTTCACCGCCTCGCCCAGGTCCAATCGCCCCT
>DASVKT010000343.1:0-2130 GCA_036385235.1 Candidatus Limnocylindrales bacterium
CGTCGGCGCCGCAGTGGTGAAGTGGCGCTCGGTGCGCCGGACCACTTCCGCGCCCGTCTTCCAGATGGCGTATTCCAGCGAGTCGCACAGGGCCACGCAGGAAGCGGCGATGATGTTCGTGCCGCCACCCATCGTGGACCACTCCAGCGAGCCGCTCGAGGATTCGATGATGACGCGCGTCCGAGCGCCGGTCGCCTCGCCGCTGTCCAGGATGCGGACCTTGTAGTCCACGAGGTGGACCGCGTCCAGCTCCGGGTAGAACGCCCCGAGCGCCTTGCGCAAAGCGGAGTCCAGAGCATTGACCGGGCCGTTTCCGTCCGCGGCGGTGTGCAGGATCTCGCCCGCCACCTCCACCTTGACCGTGGCCACCGCCATCAGCTCGGCGCCGTTGCGCTGCTCAACCAGCGTGGTGTAGTCGCACAGGGTGAACGGCGCTTCGTAGCCGGCCTTGTGTCGCCGGACCAGCAACTCGAAGGAAGCCTCGGCGCCTTCGAAGGCGAGTCCTTCGGCCTCGAGCTGCTTGATGACCTTGCTCAGTTCCTTGGGATCCACGCCGTCCATCTGCTGGCCGAGCTGCTCGGCGCGGAGTTGCGTGTTGGCCTTGCCGCCCAGTTCGCTGACCACGAGACGCATGACGTTGCCGACCGCGCCCGGGTCCACGTGCTGATAGGAGTGGCTGGCCCGAGCCGTGGCCGCGCCGTGAACCCCGCCCTTGTGGGCAAAGGCGGACCGGCCGACATACGGCTGGTGATCATCCGGGGCGATATTGACGATCTCGGCGATGTAGCGGGACATCTCCGTCAGCTGGCCGAGCTTTCCGGACGGAACCGGCTCGAACGGCGTCTTGAGCTCCAGGTCCGCCAGGATGCTGACGAGGTTGGCGTTGCCGCAGCGCTCGCCGTAGCCGTTGATGGTTCCCTGAACGTGGCGCGCGCCGGCGGCGACGGCCGCCAGAGAGTTGGCCACGGCCAGCTCGCCGTCGTTGTGGCAGTGGATGCCCCAGATCACGTCCGGCGCCCCGTCACCGGCGAGTTCGGTCATGGACGCCCGGAGGATGGCGGTCACTTCCTCGGGAAGGGCGCCGCCGTTGGTCTCGCACAGAACGAGCGTCCGCGCGCCGGCACCGCGAGCGGCCCGCAGAGTCGCCAGCGCGTAGGCCGGATCGTCCTTGTAGCCGTCGAAGTAGTGCTCGGCGTCATAGATGGTCTCGCGCCCGGCGGCCGTCGGATAGGCAACCGAGTCGGCGATCATCTCCAGGTTTTGTTCGGGCGTGGCCTGCAGGACCTCGCGGACGTGCAGCAGCCAGCTCTTGCCGAAGATGCAGACCACTGGAGTCTGGGCGGCGACGATTGCCACCATGCTCGGGTCCGTCTCGGCGGTGTTGTTTCGGTGGCGCGTCGAGCCGAAGGCGGCAAGCTTGGCCGTCTTCCACTCGATCGACTTGGCAGCCTCGAAGAAGTCCACGTCCTTGGGATTCGAGCCCGGCCAGCCACCCTCGACGTAGTTGAACCCGAACTCGTCCAGGCGGCGGGCGATTTTGATCTTGTCCGACAGCGAGAGGATCAAACCTTCGCGCTGGGTTCCGTCACGGAGCGTCGTGTCATATAGAACGACCTTGTCGCTCATCGGCCGGGCCCGCCGGTGGGTACGGCGGCCTTGCCGGCAACCAGCGCGGCCACAACTGCATTGCCCATGGCGGCCGTGCCAACGGGCCGAAGACCCGACTTGTCGCCCGAAGGCATCAGATCGCCGGTCCGGTAGCCGTCGTTGAGCACCGCGGAAACCGCAGCTTCGATGGCCTCGGCGGCGGCCGGCTGGCCCAGAGACCAGCGCAACATCATCGCCCCGGACAGGATCGTCGCGAGCGGGTTGGCCATGTCCTTGCCGGCGATATCCGGCGCGGACCCGTGGATCGGCTCATACAAACCGAACACGCCGTGGGCCGTGCGACGCTCGCCCATCGAGGCGGACGGCAGCATCCCCAGCGAACCGGCCAGCACGCTGGCCTCGTCCGAGAGGATGTCGCCGAAGAGATTCTCCGTGACGATCACGTCGAAGAGAGCGGGCTTCTGGATCAGCAGCATGGCGCACGAGTCCACCAGGCGATGCTCCACGGTCACATCCGGGAAG
>DASVKT010000344.1:0-8952 GCA_036385235.1 Candidatus Limnocylindrales bacterium
GTTCGGGAATTCGCCCTTCCGCATCCGCTCGAACAGATCCAGGCTCTCGGCGATCGGCCGATCTCGCCAGGGGCTGTTCTGGCCGGGCTCGGTGAGCGTGCCGCGATGCGCGCGGATCTCATCGGCCGAGAGATCGTCCACATAGGCCTTGCCGGCCTCGATCAAGTAGACGGCCCACTGATACAGCTGATCGAAGTAATCCGACGCGAAGTAGAGGTGAGTGCCCCAATCGAACCCGAGCCAGCGGACGTCCGCCTGGATCGAGGCGATGTACTCCTGCTCTTCCTTGGTGGGGTTGGTGTCGTCGAAGCGCAGGTGGCAGCGGCCGCCGAACTCTTTGGCGATACCGAAGTTCAGGCAGATGGACTTGGCGTGGCCGATGTGGAGGTAGCCGTTGGGCTCGGGCGGAAAGCGCGTGACGATCGTCTGGTGCTTGCCGTCACGCAAATCCGCGGCCACGATCTCGCGGATGAAATCGCCTCGTTCGGGCGAGGCTCCTGCGGGCGAGGCTCCTTCGGGCGATGATGTCTCCTGGATGCTCACGTGGCTGCGGCTCCCGACTCATGGCCGTGGCGACTCTGCCCTGGGCCTTACTTGTTCCCACTGTAGCCGATATCGGTCCGGGCGGGCCGGGGCGAGCACGAACAATCGGCCATTAATCGGACGAGGCTCCTGCGGGCGAGGGGCCGAACTCGGCCGAAGCCAAACCCGACCCTTCGTCGCAAAGAACTACAGAGAACGGCTCGGCCGACGCTTGAGCAGCATCAGCTCTCCGCACAGACCTGCCACCAGGCAGAGCGGCAGGAGCCATGTGATCGGGCCCGGCTCCGCGCTGGAGCTGGAGCCTTCCGTCGAGGTGGGCGGCCGGGTGGCCGAGCTACCGACGGTGATCGCAGCTTCGGCCGAAACAGACCGCCCGCCACTCCCCTACTTGATCGCCTGACCCACCACCGTGCCGAGCCCAAACGTGACCGCCGCCGCAAACAGGCCGAGTAATACCTGCCGCCCGCCGGTCCGCAGCACGCTGGACCCGGTCACCACGGTAATCGCCGCGCCGACGAGCATGAGCGCCCCGGCACTGACGATGATCGAGGCCACAACGGCGGTCATGCCCGAGGCAAAGAAGAACGGCGCCAACGGCACGATCGCACCCATGGCGAACAGGAAGAACGAAGTGATGGCCGCGACCCAGGCGGAGCCGCCCAACTCATCCGGGTCTATGCCGAGCTCCTCACGGGCCAGGGTGTCCACAGCGCGGACGTGCTCGCCCTCGATGATCGACTTGGACATCAGGCGGGCCTGAGTCGCTGTAAGACCCTTCGACTGGTAAATGAGGGTGAGTTCCTCCTCCTCTTCGTCCGGGACGTTGAGCAGCTCCTCGCTCTCCACCTTGACCTGGTGGGCGAAAAGCTCGCGGGCGCTCTGGACGGAAAGCCACTCCCCGATGGCCATCGACAGGGCACCGGCCAGCATGCCGGCCAGGCCGGCGATCACTACGGGATGACCGCCGCTCGACGCGGATGCCCCCGCAACGCCCATCGAGATGCTGAGGTTGGATATGAGCCCGTCGTTGGCGCCGAGCACCGCGGCCCGTAGCTGGTTGCCGCCGCTACCCTTGTGGCGCCCTTCGATACGGGCGATGGCGCCGCCCTCAACGCCCTTGCCGGCCGCGAGTTCACGGAATAACCGGGCGTGGGACCGCTCGTCGCCGGGCATTCGGGCCAGAGCTTCGGGCTGGTCGTCGTACATGGCCTGGTCCGAGGCTTCACGCTCGGCAATCGTCGGCACGACAAGACTCGGCCCAAAATGGCGGGCGATGAACATCAGGACGCGCGTTCGCCAGGCCGGGCCCATACCGTCAGTGGCGATGCCCGCGGTGGCGAGCTGGGCCCGCCAAACGTTCGCGTGGACGGTCTCGACTTCCACCATCCGCCCGTAGAAATCCTTCACGGCGCCGCTCGGCTCCAGCTCCTGGAGCAACGAGTACAGCGCGATGGCATCCACCTCGCCCTGGAGATTCTCGCGATACCGGGCGATGTCCGCCTTCGTGACGGGCGCGGGCAGAAGTCCGGTGGGCGCGGCCGCGACCGCTGCCGCAGACTTGGCTGCCGCAGACTTGGCAGCCGCAGACTTGGCAGCCGCAGATTTGGCTGCCGCAGCCGCCGCCTCCGGCTGCCCCCCGGACTTGGGCTCGGACTTCGGGCTCGGGCGCTTGGTGGTTGGACTCATGGCCCAAGTGTCGCCGGTCCCGCGTCGATCCACAACACGCGGCGTCGGGCTCGCGGCGTCGAGCTCGCGTGTTGGCGGGTCCAGCCAAAATGGCGCCGCGCCCGCAACCGAGGACCTACCCTTGAAATCCACCGCTTTCAGCGCTTTGCAAGGATCGACCTGTCCAATGGACACGTGGTCATGGCCGTGCGTCCAGAACGCCGCCGGGTCACGTTGATGAGACAGCCGGCCGCTCTACCCCCTCCGCGGTCGGCTGTTTCGTCTTCATGAAGACGGTCCGCGCGGACTCCCGGCTGCGACTCCCGGCTGCGACGGCTCTCGGCTCTCGCCACGGTCCCGAAACACATCCCGGCTGGGACCCCTAGCCGCGTTCCGCCACCAGCCCCGGAGTTCGTCCAACTGCGAGTGATCCGGGCATCCCCGCACTCGGCAGCCAGGCTCGGAAACGGTCTCCAAGCTTGGAGCGGCGCTCGGAACCCCAGACGAAGACGTCCGCGCCGCCGCCGTAGGGGCAGAAGGCGTCCCCGGTGGCCGGGCAGAAAACAGCAATGCGACCGATTCGGTCTCGGGCCACAGCCAGCCAGAGATTGTTCAAGCAACCTCGCTGCCAACTCAGAGTGGTGGCCACGAACTCGGCTCGACTTGGATCCGGCAGATAGCCACCGAGCGTTTCTATCCAGCTCTCCGGCGGCGCGATGGGCGTGGCGCCGAGAGCGCGCATATCCGCCGTCTCTTCGTGGCGCGGATCCAGGTGGATTGCCAGAACCAGCACGGTGGTTCCGGTGAAAAGGGCGCTGGCCACGGCATCAAACCGCGACGCGGTCTTGCGATCATCATCTGCGCCGACCGGGTCCGTGCTCTCCCGCAGGTAGTGGATCCGCGTCCAGACCGACTCATGACTGAAGCGCAGCATGAAACCAACCGGCGGTTGGTTCGAGTACTGCGACTGCCAGGCGTCGAGTGCTTCGTGGACGTTCATCAGTACCCTTGGTGAATTCTCAACGATTCGACCGCATACGCCGGACGAGCCAAAGACCCTGATCAACTGCCTTTGGACCGCCGGTCATCGGCGCCATTTTCCGATCGCGGCCCCCTACTTTGGCCACGGGACGCGAACTTGAGCATACCGTACCCGGAATGGCGGGCACATACAACGCTGGAACGACAGTACTAGGACCCTCTCTTGCGGGTAATGCCCGGCAAGGGGTCAAAAGGCTCGGAAATCTGGTGCGCCAGAGCACTGCAGCTGCCCGTCGTGACGCCGTCCGCCGGCCCGAGACATGGCCCGGAAGCGTCAGCCGCGTGCGTCAGCCGCGTGCGTCAGCCGCGTGCGTCCAACGCAGCCGCAAACGGCGTCGCTGCAGCCTCGTCGAGATCGGTCTCGGCGACCTCGTAGGACTCGAAATGCTGGACCTCGTAATACTCGAAGACGGCCGAGCCGCCGTTGCTCAAGACGGGTGTGTCCAAGAGATCTGTGCCCCCGAGCCATGCGTATAGAGCCGGGAGATCGCGCCACACGGTTACGAAAGCGATCGCCTCGCTCCCGTCGGGGTTGGCCTGGCGTCCAACCTGTGCATGGAGTAACCCATCGCGGCGCCGGGCGTCGTCCAATGCTTGCCGTGCCTGCCGGCGAAAGACAGCCGTCTGATCTGGCAAGACCCGTCCCTGAAGGACCCTAACTATCACGCTGTTACCCCAGAACGAACTCCGCTCCCCCGCGATCGATTCTCCGGTGTCGAGCTCGATAGGGGAATATCAGGGCCATATCATCTGCCCGGGCCGCACGCGGCAAATGCATCACGCCGGCGCACATTGGCGCCGCACCGTCACGCGCTTGCTCGGCCGTAGAACAAACGCCCGTTGTAATAATGTGCATTAGAATGGCGCGATGGACGATCAAACGCCTCAGGCGTTCGCGGCACTGCGAGCGATCTCTGAGCCCTCTCGTGTGCGGGTGATAGAACTGCTGGGGCAAGGCGAGTGCTGCGTCTGCGACCTGGGTAGCGCGCTCGGCCTCAGCCCGGCCCTAGCCTCCCATCATCTCAAGGTCCTGAAGGCGAGCGGCCTCATCCGCGAGCGCCGCGCCGGCCGATGGGTCCACTACTCGCTCGACTTGGAGCAGATGGCGCACGTCAAAGGATTGATCGACCAGTTGCTGACACCTGGAAGCCGGGCCGCAGAACCTGCTACCAACTCGGAATGCGCCATTGAAGCCGTACCCGCCCAGCGACCGAAGGAGACCCGATGACCGCCCGCCTCCTGGCCATTCTCGAGGACTTTCGCCTGCTCCCGTTCTTCGTGATCGTCAGCATGGCGATCGGGATCGGGATCGGGAAGGCCCTCTCGATCTCAGACTTCGCGCTGACTCCGCCAATCGACGCCCTCAAGGCCATCGCGGGCGGGACCTTCGTGCTGACTGTTCCAAACGCTATTTCGCTGGGCGTCCCGATTGGACTCTTCGCGATGATGTACCCGGCGATGACGAATGTACGTCTGGGCGAAGTCGGCGACGCCTTCCGATCCCCGCGCCAGCTGGGCATCGTCCTCCTGTTCAACTACCTTGTGGCGCCGTTCGTGATGCTCGGCCTGGCCAATGTCTTCGTCAGCGACCCGGAACTACACACTGGCCTGGTGCTCTACGGCCTGGCTCCGTGCATCGCCATGGTGATCATCTTCACGTTCCTGGCTAAAGGGAACACGCCCATGGCTCTGGTCTTCGTGGCCCTGAACTCCGTGGCGCAGATGCTGCTGATCCCGGTCTACGCCCGCCTGCTTATCGGCAATGTCAGCTTCGACGTCTGGGTCGTGGCCGAGTCTGTGGTCTTGTACCTGGGACTACCGCTAGCGCTCGGCGTTCTGACCCGGATGGCCGTGACCCGCCGCGGCGGCGAGGAGGCGATGGACCGGCTCAAGCCGGGCCTGAGCGCCCTTTCGATCCTGGGCTTGCTCTTCACCCTGATCGTGATGTTCTCGCTCAAGGGCGACTTGATTCTTCAGCGCCCCGGCATCGTCCTGGAAATGGCGATCCCCATGACCCTCTTCTTCGCGGTCATGTTCTTTGTCGTCCTGTTCATCGGCTCGCGGCTGCACTTCCCATATCGGGATGCCGTGGCCGTGGCCTTCAACTCGACCGGCCGGGACTTCGAGATTGCCATCGCCATCGCGATCACCGCCTTCTCGCCGACGGTCGCCCTGGCCACAGTGGTCGGTCCCCTCATCGAGGTTCCGGTAATGCTGGCCCTCACATGGTCGGCCATGCGGCTGGCGAAGCGTTGGTTCGGCGAAAGTGCCGGCGCGGTGGTCGCCGAGCCGGTTGTTGCTTGCTAGCTAGTTCGATCGCCGGCGAGGGGGCCACCGGCGATCCCAACTCATCTCACTTGGGAACGTCGGCCAGCGAAAGGCCGAGCGCCTTCGCGACGCCGGCGCCGTAAGCCGGATCGGCCTTCAGGCAGTTGCCGATGTGGCGGAGCTTGACCTCTGTCGGGGCATCGCCCAGGGCGCGAGCGGTGTTGTCGAACAGCAGCTGGTCCTTGCCGTCGGCCGCGATGATGCGGAACAGCTTGCCTGGCTGCGTGTAGTAGTCGGCGTCGTCCTCGCGGAAATTCCAGTGGGCTGCGCCACCGTCGATGGCGAGCGGCGGTTCCGAGAAGTCCGGCTGCTCCTGCCACTCACCGTAGCTGTTGGGCTCGTAGCCGAGCGTGCCGCCGTAGTTGCCGTCAACCCGCATGGCGCCGTCGCGGTGGTAGCTGTGGGCCGGAACATGCGACGCGTTCACGGGGATCTGGGCATGGTTCACGCCGAGCCGGTAGCGCTGCGCGTCGCCGTAGGAGAAGAGGCGGCCCTGGAGCATCTTGTCCGGTGAGAAGCCGATGCCGGGAACGATGCTGGCCGGGTTGAAGGCTGCCTGCTCGACGTCGGCGAAGTAGTTCTCCGGATTCCTGTTCAGTTCCCAGATGCCCACTTCAATGAGCGGGAAATCCTTGTGGTACCAGACCTTCGTCAGGTCGAACGGGTTGTAGGGGTGGCTGGCCGCCTGCTCCTCGGTCATGGCCTGGATGAACATCTTCCAGCGCGGGAAGTCGCCCTTCTCGATGCTCTCGTAGAGGTCGCGCTGGTTGCTCTCGCGATCCTTGCCGACGAGAGCCTCTGCCTCGGCGTCGCTGAGGGTCTTGATGCCCTGCTGCGTGACGAAGTGGAACTTGACCCAGGTCCGCTCGTTGGCGGCGTTGATCATGCTGAAGGCGTGGCTGCCGAACCCGTGCATGTGGCGGAACGAGTACGGAATCCCGCGGTCGCTCATGTCGATGGTGAGCTGGTGCAGCGCCTCGGGCAACGAAGTCAGGAAGTCCCAGTTGTTGCGCTTGCTGCGCATGTTGGTGCGGGGATCTCGCTTCACGGCGTGGTTGAGATCCGGGAACTTGAGCGGATCTCGCAGGTAGAAGACCGGGGTGTCGTTGCCGACGAGATCCCAGTTGCCTTCCTCTGTGTAGTACTTCATCGCGAAGCCGCGGATGTCGCGCTCGGCGTCTGCTGCGCCGCGCTCGCCGGCAACGGTCGAGAAGCGCACGAACATATCCGTCTTCTTGCCGACGGCAGAGAAGATCTTCGCCCTCGTGTACTTCGTGATGTCCTGGGTGACGGTGAAGGTACCGAATGCGCCGGAGCCTTTGGCGTGCATGCGCCGCTCCGGAATGACCTCACGGTCAAAGTGAGCAAGCTTCTCCAGAAACCACACATCCTGAAGGAGCATCGGACCGCGAGGACCAGCCGTCATCGCGTTCTGATTGTCCGGAACCGGCGCGCCGGCGACCGTGGTCAGCTTCTTCTCGGCCATCACTTGCTCCTCCAGATGCCTTGCGCATGTTGATCGTCGGTTGGAATGGTTCTCTAGCCTCGTTCTTCTGCGCATCGGTCGCAGACGCCCCTGACCTCAACCTGGGCCTGAACCACGCTGCCTACGCCCGGCAGTCGGTCCGGAATCGGCAGCGCGTTGAGGTCTGGGCTCTCGAAATCGCGGACCAATCCGCACTTCACGCATACGTAGTGGTGGTGCGGTGACACGTTGGCATCGAAGCGCAGGCTATCGCGGCGCGGGCCGAGGGTGGAGACCAACCCCAGACCGTTGAGCAGCCAGAGCGTCCGGTATACCGTGTCCAAGGAGACGGTCGGCATCCTGGGCTGCACGGCGCGGAATAGCTCTTCGGCGTCTGGGTGCTCTCGGCTCGACGCTATCTCCCGGAATATCTCCAGGCGCTGGTGAGTCAGCTTCACACCCGATTTCTTCGCCGCCATCTTGAACTGGCCCAGTCGGCTTGCGACCTCGGCACTCTCGATCTTGTCCATCAATTCCTAGTTGCGTATTACTCGCAGATAGGAAACTAACCCCGAACCTGACCAGTGTCAACGCCGAACGTTCGCCGAGCCACCTTACAGTTGCCTTACCTGGACCTCGAACGGATCGAGGAGTGACACCCGATTATCTGAAGCGTCAGCCCCCAATGAGCGGGACAAGGAGACAACAGATGCAGTTCAGAACAAGCTCCATCACCAAGCTCGCACTGACGGCCCTGGGTACCGCTCGGGACGACCTCAAGTCGGCCGAGGCCAGTGCCAAGGCCTGCCGAGACACTCTCAGGTAGCCTCCTCACTCCAACGACGCGACTCTCGGCTTCGGGCGGGGGCCGCGTCTTCGTTTGCGCGGCTCTGGGCGGCGCGATGGCAGGGCGGCGCCCGAGCCGGCGGCGCCTCTGCCTACGCCACGTCTTCCGGGGCAGGCTGCAGCCGGAAGCCGAACTCCGCGCCCGAGCCGTCGTCGCGGGGCCGGGCCCAGACGGTGCCGCCGATGGACTCGACCAGTCTGCGTACAACGAACAACCCGATCCCTGAGCCGGCGACGCGCGACGTCCGTTCGGAGCGGTAGAAGACCTCGAAGAGCCGCTCGGCCTCGGCCGGATCGATCCCCGGGCCCCGATCCAAGACCCTGACCCGCGGCCAGCCGTCGACGGCGTCCACCCGAACCTCTATCCGACCATCGGCGGGTCCGTACTTGGCGGCGTTCCCGAGCAGGTTGCGCATGATCTGCTCGACGAACCCTTCATCGGCCCGCGCCACAGGCAGCGGAGCGGCGACACTCAGCTGGAACGTGCAATTCGGCCAGCGCTTCTGCTCCTGGTCGCAGACCTTCCGCAGGATGCGCTGGAGCGGCACCGGCTCCGTGTGGACCTGGATGGTGCCGCGTTCTGCGCGCGCCAAAACCACTAGATCCTCGACCAGCCGCCGCAGCCTCTCGGTCTCGTGGCCGATGTCCCCAAGCAGCTCGGTCCGGAGAGCATCGTCCAGGCCGGGACGCTGCAGCAGCGTGCTGGCGGCGTAGATGGAGGTGATCGGCGTTCCCAGTTCATGAGAGAGGATCCCCAGGAACTCCTCCCGGAACTCTTCCGCTTCCTTTCGATCGGAGATGTCGAGGTTGATCCCGGCCCAACTCGTGACCTCGCCGGTCGAGTCGAAGATCGGGAAGCCGCGCGAGAGGACCGTGCGACGCTTGTCGTTCTTGTCCAGCACGATCAACTCGTGGTTCCATGGAACGCGGGCCAGCACGGTCCCCGCCCAATCGGTGCGCGCCTGCTCGGCGATCTCAGGTGCGAGCTTCGTCATCCACCCGGAATCTCGGGCCTGCCCCATCGTCTGGCCGGTCATGGCCAGGAACGATTCGCTGAGGTACCG
>DASVKT010000345.1:0-3524 GCA_036385235.1 Candidatus Limnocylindrales bacterium
GTGTCTGTAGACGAGCTCGATCTGGCGGTGGCGGCCAATCCGGGCGGAGGCGATTCCGTGTCCGGCGTTCGCACCACGCTCGGGCGGGGCAACTTCACGCCCGCCGCGTCGCATGAGTTCGCCTCGGCCTCGACGGCTCGCCTGCAGTTCGATCGGGCCAGGACGGTGGCCACCTCGCTGGACCTGCGTGGCGCAAGGGTGGAAGAGGCGTTGGAAGTACTCGATCGCTATGTGGACGATGCGTCATTGGCGGGTTTGGGCCAGGCCACGATCATCCACGGCATGGGCACAGGAGCGCTCCGCGACGCAGTCCGAGACCATGCCGGGGCGCATCCGCTCGTGAAATCATGGCGCCCGGGAGAGCGCGGCGAGGGCGGCGACGGAGCAACGATCCTCGTCTTCTAGCCGGGTCCGGCCAGACGATTGGCCGCCTTCGGGCAGCACCGCGCTCCGGGATGAGACAATCGCTTCGGAGAGCGCTGCCGCGAAGGAACGCTCCGGCAGGAGGAGTGATTGAGTTTGGCCGATAGTCCACATGCCGGGAAGGATCACGCCCGGCAGATTCGCGTCGTGGACGCGACCGATTGGACGCCCTCGGCCTGGGATGACCTCACGGTCCGGACTCCGCTCGGCGATGCCTTTCAGTCGCATGCCTGGGGTGAGCTGAAGAGCGGACTGGGCTGGAAGCCGCTCCGGTTCGTCGTCGAAGCCGATGGCAAGCAGATTGCGGCCGTATTCATCCAGGAACGGCCTCTCTCCAGAAGGCTGCCTGGACCTCTTGGCGGCGCGAACATCCACTATGCGCCCCGAGGCCCAATCCTGCTGGAGCCAAGCCGCACGGCCGCTCAGGCAGCCCTACACGGCCTTCGACTCATCGCCCGAGAGCGCCACGCCCTCACTTTGACCATCGACCCCACCTGGGTCGAGGGCGGGGATCTGGCCGCAACGTTGGCGGGCGCCGGTTTCCGCGCAGCTCGCCGTGAGGTTCAGGTCTCGCGAACAGCGATGATCATCCCGCTGCAGCCCACGGACGAAACTCAACACGCCCTCCTCGGCGATAGCACCGCCCGCAACATCAACAAGGCCAAGCGCGCCGGCGTCACCACGGAACGCGTTGACCTCACCGATCCCGCCGCCCGTGGCACCGCACTCGAGGAGTTCTTCGAGATGCACGCTGCCACCGGCCGGCGCGAGGACTTCCTGGTCCGCGACCGAGACTACGCCCTCAAGCAGTGGCGTCTGCTGGGGGAGTCCGGCGTGGCCAGCCTCTGGTTCGGCGTCGTAGACGGCCGCCGCCGAAACGGGGTTCTGTTGCTCCACTGCGGCCGGAACCTGGTCTCGTATGCGGCCGGCGCGCCGGACGATGCCGATCTGCACAAGACCCGCGCCAATCACCTCCTGCAGTGGGACATCCTTCGCTGGGCGGCCGGCGCCGGATTTGCCGGCTACGACCTGGGCGGCGTAGACACCCAGACGATGCCCGGTCTGCCGCAGGACGAATCGCATCCTCTCTGGAACCTGTTCCAGTTCAAGAAAAGCTTTGGGGCGGTGCCGGAGTTGCGAATCCGCGATCAGGAATACGCGCCCAACGCGACTCTCGGCACTATCTGGCGCACGGCCCGGCGCTTCCGATGACCGACGAATTGCTCCCGCCGGACTCGAAGAATCCCGGCAGACCCCCGGACTCGGCCCCGGAAGGCCCGGCCTCGCCGCGCATTTCAGGATGGCAGCCGCGCGACGCGAGCCTCAGTGGGCTGCGAGGCGGTGGCGCGTCCGATTCCACTGCGGAAGCAACTCCGGATGCCCCAGAGGCGGCCACTCGCGCCCCGCGACCCGCCGACGCCACGCCACCGCCATATCGGCCGTATGTCGGGCGGCTCCAGCGCACCCCCGCGGCGGCCGTTGCCGGTGACGTGGTCCTGAGCGCGGACGTCGCCACATCGGATCTGTCGGTCTCCTCCTCGGCCAGGCTCGGCGGCCGGGCGATCGCTCTGGCAGGCCTGGTCGTCGTCGGCGGTGTCGTGCTGTCCCGACTGATCGGCTGGCTGCGAACCGCCGTCTATCTGGCCGAGTTCGGCGGCCACAGCAACAGTCTTGATGCCTTCATAGCCGCATTCAGAATCCCGGACACTGTCTTCCAGCTGGTGGCCGCGGGCGCAGTCGGCTCGGCTCTGGTGCCGGTGGCCTCGGCTCTGCTGGCGCAGGGCGAGGAGGATCGCGCTCGGCGGCTCATCTCGACAATCGGCAATCTCATGGTCCTGGCGCTCATCCCGCTGGCGGTGGTGGTCTGGATCGCTGCGCCCGCGATCGTACCGTTCCTGCTCAATCCCAAGCCGGACCAGCTGGAACTCGAAATTGGCATGACGCGGCTGATGCTGCTGTCACCGATGCTCCTGGCCGTGGGTGCTGTGATGACCGCCGGCCTCAACTCGCTCGGCATCTTCGGCGCGCCCGCTATGGCACCCAACGTCTACAACATCGCGATCGTCGTCTGCGCCATCGTCCTCACGCCGTTTCTGGGTGTGTACGCCCTGGCCATCGGCGTCGTGGTGGGCGCGAGCGGGCATGTGCTCATCCAGATGCGCCCCGTCCAGCAAGCCCGGCTGTGGAGCCCGCATGTTCATCTGAATGACCCTGCGGTGCGTGAGACGCTCAAGCTGATGGCCCCGCGGGCCTTGGGCCTGGGAGCCACGCAGCTCGTCTTCCTGGTGACGACGTTCTTCGCCGCGACTCTCCCTATTGGCGCGCAGTCTGCCTACTTCAGCACCTTCACCGCGCTCCAGATCCCCGTCGGGTTGATTGGGGTTCCGCTGGGTATCGTGCTGCTACCGCCGCTCTCCCGGGCCGTCGCCCAGCGCGACGACGAGCGCTTCCGTCGCCTGGTGGATCAGTCGGTACGACTACTGCTGTTCGTTGTAGTGCCCCTCACAGGCTTCATGTTGGTTCTCGCCACTCCGACAATCGCGTTCCTCTACCAGCACGGGTCGTTCTCGGCCAACGACACTGCGCTCTACACGCCGATCTACGAAGTTTTCCTACTGGGCCTGGTGGCGCACGTCCTCATTGCCCTCCTGGCGCCGATCTTCTACGCCGGCAAGGACACACGGACCCCGGTGACGGCCGCCCTGCTCGCCGTGGTCGTCGACATCGCCGCGGCAGTTGCGCTCTTCCCGTTCTTCCACCTGGAGGGCTTGGCCCTCGCAATTGGGCTCGGGGCGTGGGCGGAAGTGGTTCTGCTGGTGATCCTCATGGAGCGGCGGGTCGGGTTTGACCTGCGCCCGATGGCCCGCCACGCGGTTGCATTCGTCGGCGGCGCGATCGTCGCGTCTGCCGCTGCCCTGCTGGCGTACCGATTCATCGAAGGCGCCACGAGCAGCGGCCCTCAGATCCTGGCTCAGCTACTCGAGCTGGCCGTGGGCGGCCTCGTCGGCCTGGGCGTGTATCTGGCCTGGGCCCGGGTCTTCCGTCTGCCGGAGTTGTGGGCGGCTCTGGCTCTGGCGAAGACGCTGCGAGGTGGCCGCAAG
>DASVKT010000346.1:0-13119 GCA_036385235.1 Candidatus Limnocylindrales bacterium
TCGGAAAGGTGCTCCAACGAGAGTGTGAGCGCCAGCGTCTCTCTGCCGGCCGCAACGACGCACCGGCAGCCGGGACGGCTGCGAGCCTCGGGTGGGGTCGCCACGCCACTTGCGGGTAGGTGAGCCGCCGGCTGAGACTACTTCCCGCTCGGCGGTGGAGGGCGCGGCCCGTACCGATTTCCTAGTGCCCACCACGTTGACGTAGGGCAAGGACGCGCCCGCCCGGCCGCACATATTGGCCAAGAATTGGCCACGCTAAGCACGCATTGGGGACGCGAGGTCGTCACGCCGTGCGGACCGATTTCCGAACGATCCGACACGGTCCCGCGTCCTGTCCTATGAGCGGCCCAAAGAGCCGCGAATCTGACCGGCGGCCATCCACCGCCGCAGACGGGGCCACAATGCTAGATATGGCAATCGAGGCGGGCGCGCAATCGGACCGGGAAGTCCGGGCCGTTCTGCTCGCGCGCCTGCCCGACGCCCACAAGCTCGCCAGCTGGATCCTCCACGACCCCGTCGCCGCCGAAGACGCCGTCCAGGAGGCGGCACTTCTGGCCTGGGGCCGCCGCCGAACACTGCGCGACCCGGCGACCGCGGAAGCGTGGTTCAACCGCATCCTCGTCAACGTCTGCCGGAGCGAGCTTCGCCGCCGGTCGCGGAGGCGACTCGTTACCGAGGTTGAACCGACGATCGACGGGCCGCATCGCGTCCTGGCCGATCGCGACGAGCTGACGCAGGCGATTCGCCGCCTTCGACCCGACGAGCAACTGCTCCTGGCCCTCCGATTTGGACGGGACCTGACCGTCCCGGCAGTGGCTGCCACGACGGGCATGCCCGAAGGGACCGTGAAGTCCAGGCTCCACACCGCGCTGGAGAACTTGCGCGCCGCGCTCGAGGCCGAACGGCGAGCCGAGCGACGCATCGAGGAGTCACGGCGATGAACGAGATGAACGGCCTCGATCTCGAGCTCCGGCTTCGCGACCACTACCGCACGATGGACGTCGGCTCTTCGAGTTTACTAACGTCGCGGGTCGTCGACGGGTTGGATCGGCTCCCGACAGCCCGGCGCTGGTCTGTTCTGCGGCTGCCGCGGCGCATCGCAACCGCCGCTGCGATCGCCGTGGTGGGGCTGGCCGTGACGGCCGTGGTTGCAGGACCGCTCTGGTTCGGCTCGGCGGTGCCGGCCGTTCCCCTGACTTCGCCCACCGAAACCGCGGCCACGCCGACGCCGCTCGGGACGGCGACCGGCAACCCGAGCCAGACGCAGGCTCCCGTCGCGTCCGTCGGGACTCCCGACCCGTCCGCGCTGCTCGCCAGCGCTCGAGCGTCCGCCCTCGGGCGGATGGGCTCCGGCGGGGCGTGGGCTGTCCAGGGGACCGAGTTCGTGCGGATCCCGGATGCCCACAGCTCGGTGGGCGATTCTCCGTGGCCGGCATCCGACCTGGAGCCTCCCGCCGTCTTCGTCCTGGACAAGGATCGTGCCTGGACGGTCACGCTGGCCCCGGGTTCGGTCAACGGCGGTCAGGGACCGCCTCACGACCACTTGAATGTGATCGTCAACCGAAAGGCCGACATCGGAGTCGTTTGGAAGCAAGCCGGCGTCCCCGGCGACTACACGGACAGCCAGCTTGCGATCACTTTTGCGGATCCGCTGGTTGGCTATCTGATCGCTTCGCCCCACCGCGGCGGTCGGTCGACGGTCCTTGCGACGACGGACGGCGGAGCGACATGGAACGTCGTGGCCAGTGTCTCCTTGCAGCACGGCAGCCTAGGCGCCGAAGTCACGGCGAGCGATCCCCAGACCCTCTGGGCGGCCGCCCAACCTGAGTCACTGACCAACCACCCGGTGCTGGCCGTGAGCCGGGACAGCGGCAAGACCTGGTCGGAGGTGACGCTGCCAGGTCTTGACAATCTGTGGGGCGGAAACGGCATGGTCCAGACCCTCGGACCGCCCGTCTTCGACGACCCGTCCAACGGCTTCCTGGCCGTGGTGGTCGCGGGGAACCCCGAGATATTCGGCACGACCGACGGCGGGCATACCTGGACTATGACCAACATGGCCGGCGCGGAGATGACAGCCGCCGACTTCATTGATCCGACCCACTGGGCGGTCGTCGAAAGTTTCGGGGTCGTTACGACGTGGGATGCCGGCAAGACATGGAGACAGACCCTAGGCCGGGGTTTGCCGGACGGCACGTTCGTCAAGCTCGCCTTCGTGGACCAGGTCACCGGATACGGCTTGTTCCAGCCCGCCGGCGAGACGAAGTACTACCTGTACCGCACGACCAGCAGCGGTGACGAGTGGGGCCTCGTATACGGTATTTCCTGAGCTCGAGCGACGCCGAGATCGTACGGCCCAGCCCGTTTGGAACCGCGGCGGAGGCTTACGGCGGGTCCTCGATCTGCGGTAGGCCCCAAGTCGTGTCGGCGGTTGACTCGCCCGACTCGCGCGGACGTTCAGTCCCTGCGCCCGACCCCGACCGCAGCCAGCGTGAAGCAAACGGGGCACGAGGCGTCCGCCCAGGCCCCGAAAACGCCCTCTTCGGGGAGGTGAACGGGATGCGTCGACGTAGCGCGAGTCCCTTCGCCGATGGCAAGCGCTACGGTGCGGCGCCGTCGGATCCGGACCCACGCGATTGCGCCCGCCGCGGATAGCCCGACCAGGATCGCGGCAAGGACGGTGGGATTGCCCAGCTCCGAGGCGATCCCCACAGCCGGCTTGCCGAGCACGAATCCCAGAGCGAAATGGCTGCCCACGAAGATCGTATTGCCAATGACGAACCCGGTCAGGAAGGTGCGCGGCGGCAGGGCAGCGATGCCGCTGGCGGCTATCGCCGCTACGCGTAAACCCGGCGTCGCGCGCGCCACTGCGATGGCCCGGACGCCGCCGTTACGCAGCGTCTCGGCCATCGCGTCCAGCCGGGCCTGGGGAACCCCCAACTTTCTCAGGAGCGCAAGAAGCGGACCGCGCATCGCCCCGCGCACAAGGAAGAACTGAATGGTCCCGCCCACATAGCCCGCCAGGAGGATGGCCAGCAGCCATGCCGCTGCCTCGGGTCGTCCCGATGTGGCCGCACCGGCGCCCAGCACCAGGATGTCGCCAGGCACCGGGATCGGCACACCGATCTCCTTGAGCAGCAGCAAGCCGGTGAGAGTGGCCAGCGCGCGACGTCCACGGTTTCGATCGTGCCACGAGCCTGCTGCCTTCGGCGCCGGGCGAACGGCTCCGCCTACGAGGTGAAACGGTTCGCCTGCCTGGTGCCGCAGCCGCTCGGATTCCCCGCGCGGTGCGGTCTCGCACCGCGCGGGGACAAGCTGTATGGGTTGCTTCGGACGGCAGCCGAGTCACATCGGATCCGTTGCCGGGCGGCTACGTGGCCGTGGCGTCGACCTCGGATCCCAACTTCTTCATCCTCGCCCCGACCGTCGACGCGCAAGGTCCGTACGGTCTGTCGGCGCGCAATCCGTTCAGGGCGTATCTCTGGGATCTCCGATCGGGTCGCCTGAAGCTCGTGGCGTCGTCGCTCGGCTGGATCGAGAAGTCGCCGAATTCGCTCGCTTATCTGAACGTCGTGTCCGACGCCGTGAGCACGCTCTCATTGGCCGCGGACGGGTCCACAACGCCGGTCGCGCTGCCTCGTGCCGCAAGCATCTCCCCCGACGGCACGCACCACATCTGGACAAGCGACCCGACTTCGGCGGGAGTGGTGACGATCGAGTTGCGCGTGACTGCCACGGGCCGGGTCATGGACTCACTTGTGGGCACGAACCCGGCCGTCGTTTGGAACGGCAACGCGGCGGCGCTGGTCTCGGAGTCGGACCTGGTCGTCCTCGACGAAACGACCGCGACGAAGGTGCCTCTGCCCTGAGGCTCACATAACGCAACCGGCGGGCCCCCCTTCGAGCCCGCCGGTTGCAGGTATTCAGGCGGCCGCTCGCGCGGCCTTTTGGGTTAGCGGCGAACGGTTCGCCGCTGCTTCTCGACCATCAGGATCGCGAGGGTCCCGAAGGCGAGGCAGATGAGCAGTGCGAAGAGCGGAGCACCGGTGTTGCCGGAGCTGTCGCTCGAGGAGTTGGTGGCAGGCGGTGTCGCGTGCGGCGCGCCAGTGGCGCCCAGGAGCGACTGGGACGGAGCCACCGTCGGAGCCGGAGTCTGTGTCGCAGCGGGGGCGGTCACAGTCAGCGTCCCCTGGACGTAGCTGAAGCTGTAGTTGTCCGCGACCCCACCGGAGCACGTCACCGGGTAGGTCCCGGTCGGACTGCCGACCACTGCCGTGGTGCTGCAGGTTGGCTGGGTCGTGAGGCTGGCCGCGGTGTCGCTGCCGGCGAAGCCGCCGTATGTAGGAGTGAATGCCGGGTTGTTGGCCCCTTGAACCTTGGTGCCGTTGGGGGCCGTGACGGTAAGCGTTGCCTTGGTCACGCCCAGCGTGCCGTTGGCGTAGGTGATCGTGTAGCCGGAAAGCCCGGAGCCTGTGGCTGCGCTCGGGACGATCGTGTAGTCGCCCACAGTCGCTCCCGCAGCGGCACCGGCGCTGGTGAGAGTCACGCCGGTAATCGTGTCACCGGAGAGAAGCCCGGTCGCTGTGAAGGCTGTGGTGCCCAGATCGAGCGTGGAGCCGTACACCTTGGCCTGGTTGGTGGCGGTGATGGTCAGAGGCTTGGCCGAGACCGCGAGGGTGCCGTTGGCGTAGGAGATGGCGTAGTTGCCGAGCCCGGAGCCTGTGGCTGCACTCGGGACGATGGAATAGTCGCCGACGGTCGCTCCCGCAGCGGCACCGGCGCTGGTGAGGGTCACGCCGGTGACGGTGTCACCGTTGACCAGGCCGATAGCCGTGAAGGCCGTCGTGCCCAGATCGAGCGTCGCGCCGTATGCCTTGGCCTGGTTGGTGGCGATGATGGTCAGGGCCTTGGCCGAGACCGCGAGGGTGCCGTTTGCGTAGGAGATGGTGTAGTTGCCGAGCCCGGAGCCTGTGGCTGCGCTCGTGACGATGGAATAGTCGCCGACGGTCGCTCCCGCAGCAGCACCTGCGCTGGTGAGGGTCACGGCGGTGACGGTGTTGCCGTTGACCAGGCCGGTCGCGGTGAAGGCCGTCGTGCCCAGATCGAGCGTGGAGCCGTATGCCTTGGCCTGGTTGGTGGCGGTGATGGTCAGGGCCTTGGCCGAGACCGCGAGAGTGCCGTTGGCGTAGGTGATGGCGTAGTTGCCGATCCCGGAGCCTGCGGCGGCACTCGGGACGATGGGGTAACTGCCGACAGCCGCGCCCGCGGCAGCACCGGCGCTGGTGAGGGTGACGCTGGTGACGCTATCACCGGAGATCAGGCCGCTCGTGGTGAACGCGCTCGTCCCCAGCGTGGCGGCGGAGCCGTATACCTTGGCCTGGTTTGTCGCCGTGATGGTCAGCGGCTTGGCCGAGACCGCGAGGGTGCCGTTGGCATAGACGATGGTGTACTTGGCAAGCCCGTTTCCGGCCGCGGCACTCGGGACGATGGGGTAGTTGCCGGCAGCCGCGCCCGCGGCAGCACCGGCGCTGGTGAGGGTCACGCTATTGACGTGGTCACCGGACAGGAGCCCGCTCGTGGTGAACGCGCTGGTCCCCAGGGTGAGCGTCGAGCCGTATGCCTTGGCCTGGTTCGTCGCCGTGATGGTCAGAACGGGCCGGTAGTTGAACGCGAGGCAGTAGACCTGAGTCACGCTGCTCGGAACGCCGTCGATGTTCTCGGAGTTGTCGCCGTAGAGCATGTCGTTGTAGCAACGGATGGCGCCGAAGCCATAGCCGGCGGGCACGACCTCGTCGACCCAGACGCCACTGCCTGTCCTGGCGGCGGCGATGTCAGCGGCAGTCGTCAGATTGACCGTTGCGAAACCGCCGACTCCGGTCGTTGCCGGAGACGAAATGAGCGTGCCGCCGGAGGAACCGCGGTGAAGGTTAAGCTGCCAGCCGGCAACGCCTGCGCAGCCATGCACCGTATCGATGTCGCTGGGTGCGGCCTCAACGAGCTGGGCCAACGCGTTGAGTTCGCCGGCGTGGCCGCCGGTCGCGTCGAGAGTGGTGGGATCCTCGTTGGCCGGAATGTACTGGTAGGACGGGCAGGCCACCTGATACATGACGATCGTGAGCTTCGTGCTCATCGTCACCAGGGTTCCGCTTCCGGTCCCGGTGTCCTGGACGCTGCCGTTGCAGTTGGTGCTGTTGTTGCTGTATTGGCTGACCGTGAGCCTGATTGGAAGGCTCCCGATGGGCGTGCCTGACGTTGTGCCGATCTGCACGGTCAAATTCGCAGTGCCGTCGCCGGCGATCGAAGCGCACGTCGAATCAACGACAGTCACGCCACCAATGGCGACGCCGTTGGGATCGGACACACCGGTAACGGCGAATCTGCGCGAACCGCCATCTGTGTTGTGGACGCCCACAGTGAAGGTTGCAGTGGCGCCGAGCTCAACCGGGCTCGGCGTCTGGGCAGTGACAGTCACGGTGCCTACATCAGCCGACGCAACGCCGGCGAGGACGGGAATAAGCAACAAACTCGCTACTACGGCTGCGACACTGCGAAGAAGGCGCCTCCGCCCCCGGTTTGCAAACATTCCTTTGGACTCCTTCAACCCCATCGACGGCGGGTCGGCCGATACGTCAGGAGACGTAGGTGACCGTGTGGGTCCGTAGACTACCCATTGGAGTTGTAGTCGTCCAGTACTTCGGTGCGAGCCCGCACCGCAGATAAATTTACGGGGCGACGCGGAAGGTCACCTCACAGCCGCGCACTCCACTTCAGCGCCCCTTACAGCTCCTGCCGCCGAAACACCAGCCAGGTGATCGCAAACAGGGCCGGCACAAGTGTAAGGTTAAATGCAAGGGGACCAATGAGCCATCCGGGGTCCTGCCCCATCGCAATTGCGCGGGCCGGCTCCCCGAGAGACGACGGCATGTATGGGCCGATCACCGGCAGCGCGCCTACGATTCCCATTACTAGTAGCGCGACCAGGCCTATCCCCGCCGCTGCGACCGCCGAACGCGTAATCGTGCTACCGAGCACCGTAATAGCGGCGAAGGAGACGAGAATCCACCACAGGAGCACCGCCATTGCGATGTAACCGGCCAGTGGGAACACCGTGGGATAAAGGATCAATGTATAAACGTAGGCGACGCCTGTTCCGAGGGCAGTTGCGATCCCGAGTGTAAATGAAATTGCAACTAGCTTTGCTGCAAGGAAGGCCGCGCGCGACGCAGGCTTCGTCAGGATCATCCCCGCAGTACCGCGCTCCTTCTCCCAGGCCACCGAGCCCATTCCCAAAAGTAGCGCACATATAATGCCGAACTGAGACAGGTTCTTTGTGATTTGGACGAGGGCGCCGTCGAGCGTGGGCGGTGGTATCTGAACCGTGAAGCCGCCGCTCTCAGCGCCGATCGCGTCGATGAGTTCCTTCATATAGCGGTCGGTAACGGGCCCGAGGATGCCGAAGAAGATGAACACAACCGAAACGGCGACAAGCCTCGACGTTCGGAGCTGTTCCCGCAGCTCTTTGAGCAGGAGAACCCGGAACCCCATCATCCTCGGCCCCTTCCATCGAGACCCGTGACGGGGACTACGACCTGAGGTGTGGTTGGCATGGAGCTCTCGGCGACCAGGTGCAAGAAGACGTCCTCCAGGCTCGGGCGCGCCCGCTCGTACCGGACGAGGCTCACGCCGCTCGATACCACCAGGGGCAGGATCTCTGGGCCGGCCACCTTCGGATCGTTGACGAAGACCCGAACCGTATCGGGAGTCGCCAGGACTTCGCGAGCCCACGGTTGGCCGCGCATGGCATCGGCCAGGCGTTCGATCGAGCCCGGCTGCTGGGCCTCCGGTTCGAGCTCGTAGACAGGCTGGGCGTAGCGGTCGAGCAGTTCGTCGATAGGTCCTTCGACCACTAGATGGCCGACGTTGAGGATGGCGACCCGATCGCAGACCCGCTCGACGTCGTTGAGGATGTGCGTGCTCATGAACACGGTCGCCGTACCTCGGAGCCGCGAAACGATCTCCAGCACATCGCGCCTGCCCTCCGGGTCGAGGGAGCTGACCGGCTCGTCGAGGAACAGGACCTGCGGCCGGTTCAGGATCGCCTGCCCGATTCCGAGGCGCTGGCGCATGCCGCCCGAGTAGCCCGCGATGCGACGGTGAGCGGCTTCGGTGAGGCCCACGATTTCCAGGACATCGCCGACGCGCCGCCGCAATTCGGCGCCGTGGAGGCCATTGAGTTGCCCAACTAGCTCGAGTAGCTCGCGGCCGCGCATCCAACCGTAGAAACGCGGGTCCTGGTCGAGATAGCCGATGTGGCGTGCGAGCTCGCCGCCGGTTCCGCCGATGCGCACCCCCGCGACGGTCGCCGTCCCTCCCGTGGCGGTGGCCAGGCCTGTCAACAGGCGGAGCGTGGTCGTCTTGCCGGCTCCGTTCGGGCCCAGGAAGCCGAATATGCTGCCGCTCGGGACGACGAGATCCAGGTGCTCCAGGGCCCCAACCCTGCCGTAACTCTTGGCAAGTCCCTGCGTCACCACGGCCGGCTCGCCGGTCGCTTCGAGCTTCGGCCAGCTCGACAGAATTGCGGAGATCGACGCGGAGGAGGTGGTAGTCACGCCGCCGGTCTCGGCGCCGCGGGACTCGTCGCGTCCGAAGAAGAGGTAGATCAACGGCCCGATTCCGTTGACGAAGAATATGACCAGGGCCCAGATGATCTTGTCGCCCTTGACGCGACGATCCTCCTGGTACAGGTCGTACACCGCGTAGAGCATCAGGCCGAGCTCGATGAGTACCAGCGGTATGACGATCAGCGCGATCTGGGCGATGGGCATGCCCCCATTTTGCCAGGCGCCGCGGGTGGAAATCTCGCCGCCGGCGCGGTCGCGAGCGGACCGGCCGGGCGGGCGCGGCGCCGGCAGCGGCCTGTCGCGGATCAGGCGATGGCGGGGCGGTCGATCGTGGAGGGGTCCGGGAGCGGCAGATCAGGGCGAACGCGGACGACCCAATCGAGAAGGGCACGGACGCTGGTTTCGAACGCGATCTCGCTCCACGGGATTTCGCTCGGCGCGAAAGGCCTGGTCTCGAGAGACTCGCGTGTGACCGTAGCCTCACCGCCGACGATTCGGGCCTCGAATGCCACGGTAACGACTTCGGCTGCCAGGCGAGAGTAGAGGCCGACTATCTCGCCCAACTCGACCTCGAGGCCGGTCTCCTCCAGGGTCTCGCGAACCGCGGCCTCCTCGACCGTCTCGTCGATCTCGAGGAAGCCGCCGGGTTGAGCCCACAGGCCGTAGCCGGGTGCGATCCCTCGTTTGATCAACACCACGTCGCCCCGATCGGTGATCGGCAGGGTCGTGACGACGAGGCGGGGGTTGACGTAGCACACGAACCCGCAGCGCTCACAGAAGAGACGGCTGCGATCCTCCCCTTCGACGGGCCCGAAGACCAGGCTGCCGCCGCAGTTGGAGCAGAACCGCAGAGCGTGTGTCTGGGCTTTCGAGTCCGTCATCCGAGATTGGCGTTCGACTCGTCCGCCTCGATCGCCTGCGTTTGCGCCGCTCGGAAGGCAACGAGCCGGGCCCGCAACGCCGGATCGGAGAGCGCCAGGATCTCCGCCGCAAGAAGTGCTGCGTTCTCCGCGCCCCCGATCGCGACCGTGGCGACGGGAATGCCCTTCGGCATCTGGACGATCGACAGAAGAGAGTCGAGGCCGCCCATCACCTGCGTTGGGATCGGGACGCCGATTACCGGCAGGATGGTCTTGGCGGCTACGACGCCGGGCAGATGGGCCGCTCCGCCCGCTCCGGCGATGAAGACGCGGATCCCGCGCTCCTCGGCTCTGCCGACAAAACGGAACAGAAGGTCGGGGGCGCGATGGGCGGAGATGGCGTGCAGTTCGCACGGTACCTCGAGCTTGTGAAGCAACTCGACGGCTTTCTCCATGACCGGGAAATCCGAGCGGCTGCCACATACGAGCCCGACTCGGGCCACATCCTTCTCTCGTTTGGCCATGTCGTCCCTCTCCTGCTGATGGCGAGATTATGGCGCCCAGCTGCTCAGCGGGAAGCCGGAGTATCGTTTTGGGCCTGGGTTTTCTCAGGCCCGGCTACCTGAGCACCCTTAGCCGGAGGCTGCAATGCGCGAGTTCGAGGTAGGAATCGTCCTCTGGAGCCAGGCCGGCACCTGGCCCGAGCTGCTCGAGACCGC
Organism: Candidatus Limnocylindrales bacterium; assembly: GCA_036385235.1. Taxonomy (GTDB): domain Bacteria; phylum Chloroflexota; class Limnocylindria; order Limnocylindrales; family CSP1-4; genus Fen-1039. The sequence goes on from DASVKT010000346.1 coordinate 10,201, forward strand.
GAAGCTCGTAGACCGCTTGGGCTACGAGCACCTGTGGACCTGGGACCACGTAAAGGCCATCTTCGGAGACCCGGACCAGCCGATCGTCGAAGGCTGGAGCGCCGTCACGGCCTGGGCCATGGCGACCCAGCGGCTAAGGATCGGGCTGATGGTCGGCGCCAACACGTTCCGCAATCCTGCCCTCGTCGCCAAGACCGTGACCACGCTCGACCATATCTCGGGAGGACGTGCGATCCTCGGCCTCGGCGGAGCCTGGTTCGAACTCGAGCATCGGGAGTTCGGGTTCGAGTTCGGCCGAAGCGTGGGCGAACGGCTCGACTGGCTCGACGAATCGGTCGGCGCGATCCGGGGGCTCGTCTCCGGCGAGAAGGTCACCTCGGCTCCCGACGGCCGCTATCACTTCCAGGACGCATCCATCTCCCCGCTGCCGATGCAGGCGCGGCTCCCGATTCTCATCGGCGGCAACGGCCGCACCAAGACGCTGCGCACGCTCGCCCACTACGGCGACATGTGGAACGCGTTTGGGCTTCCGGACGAGGTGCGTGAGCTCGACGGCGTGCTGCGACGCCACTGCGAAGAGGTAGGCCGAGACGAGAGCGAGATCGAGCGATCGATCAACCTCTGGCTCGTCATTCGCGATTCCGAGAAGGAAGCACGGCGCGAGTGGGCCTCGGCGATGGAGCTCAACAAGACCCCGCTAGAGCGGTCGCTCGAACCGTCTCGGCCGGTGTTCGGCACGCCCGAGACGATCGCGGAGCGGCTGCTCGAGTACTGCGACGCCGGCTTCGCGACGGCGATCGTCGAGGTGCCCGCGCCGTACGACCGCGAGACCCTGGAGCGGTTGGCGCTCGAGGTTCGGCCGCTTGTCAATCGCCGGCTCGCCGCCGGCCCACGAGAATGAGCGTGGCTCAGCGGGCTTGTCGGTAGTGCCCACTCGGTAGGGAAGGGACGATCAACTCACATGGCCGCAAGGACGATTCGTGACTTTCAGGTGGGCTTCGATGTCGCCCCGCTCGTAGAGGCCTGGGCCAATGCCAACCACTATGGCTTCCGGGGGACCTCGGCCGACGGCGCCATCAAGTATCAGCGTGGCTCCGGACTTCTAACGGGGGCTATGCCGCTTACCGTCAGGCAGTCCGGCTCGGCCGTTCATCTCGAAGCCTGGATCCACAGCGCGCTTTTGGCTCGCCTCGGTGCACTCTTCATGATGCCGACCGACATGGGCATCGAATCCGGAGGCTTCCGAGGCGTCCTGCCGCGGTCGATGGCGCGAACGTCCGTCAACAAGCTTCTTGCCGAACTGGGTCAGCCGCCCATCGGGTAACTGCCGGGGTGTTGCGAGCGCCGTCGGTGCCCTACGATTCGGACGTGAGCGAAGCCGCCGCGAGAACCCCGATCATCGTCGACTGCGACACGGGCATCGACGACAGCCTGGCGCTGCTGTATGCGGTCGCGTCGCCCGACTGCGAGCTGGTAGCCGTCACGTGCACCGCCGGGAACGTGGATGCTCGGCAGGTTGCGGAGAATACCCGCGCCGTGCTGGAACTCGCCGGTCGGGCAGACGTGGAAGTGGCGATCGGACGGGAGACCCCGCTCGCTCGCCGCCTGGTCACGACGCCGGAGACTCACGGGCCGCGCGGTATCGGTTACGCGGAGCTGCCTCGGGCGCGCATGCCTCTTTCGCCCCGCTTGAGCCCCGACCTGATCGTCGAGGAGGCTCGCCGCCGCCCCGGGGAGCTGATGCTGGTCACCCTGGCGCCGCTCACGAACGTGGCGCTCGCCGTTCTACGCGAGCGCGACCTGCCGCGCCTGCTGCGACGTCTGGTGATCATGGGCGGCTCGTACAGGTCGCCCGGCAACACCGCACCCACGACCGAATGGAACGTGAACGTGGACCCGGAGTCGGCCGCGATCGTGTTTTCTGCGTTCGGCGCGCCCGACTTGCCGTCCCGGCCGATCGCGCTGGGCCTGGACGTGACGGAAAGAGCCAAGCTGCTACCAGAGCATCTCGCCCGCCTGGCGGCTCGGGCGGGCTGCGCGCCCGACGGGACCCGCGCGGACGCCGCCGGTGCGACGGCCGCCAGTGCCTACGCTGCCCGCGCCGACACGAGCCGCGCCGACACGAGCCGCGCCGACACAAGCCGCGCCGACGGCGCTCGCCCCGACGGCGCTCGCCCCGAAGGCGCCGCGGCCATCAACCCCGTAATCCGCTACCTCGCCGACGCCTTGCGCTTCTACATGGAATTCCACAGCCGCTACGACCATTTCTACGGCGCCTTCGTCCACGATCCGCTGGCGCTTGCGGCGGCGTTGGACCCGAGCCTGGTTCGGACGCAGCCACTGACCGTCGACGTGGAGCTGGGCGGCCGGCTGACCACCGGCGAGACGGTGACGGATTGGCGGCATGTGTGGGGCCGTCCGCCGAACGTGGATGTGGCGGTGGAGGCGGATACGGCCCGTTTCTTCGATCTGTTCATCGAGCGCGTGGGGACTCTGGCCGCGGGTTACTGAGCCGAGCATCGGGCGTGTTGGCAGCGGCTATCGGGCGACGGGCACTCTGCGGGCGGCGGGCGGCTGCCGGCGACGGGCACTGTGCGGCGGCCGGCGGCCGGATTCTTTCCCAATGCTCACTACGATGACATTGGGCAAACACTGAGCGGCGATGGTCCCGCTTGCTGGCGGAACCGCACCTCAAGGCCGGTCCGCCGGAGCGTAAATCGGACACGCGGGCCCTCCGTGGCGATCGATCGGGCGACTCGAATGGCTCGAGCCCTTGCCCAATGTCACGCCGGTGAGCATCAGGAAACTTCCTACGCCGATAGTGCCGGCTCTGGCGCGCCCCGCCCGGCGCCCCGCCCGGCGCCCCGCCCGACGCCCCGCCCCGCCCCGCCCTGCCCGGCGCCCCGCCCGGCGCCCCGC
>DASVKT010000347.1:0-2220 GCA_036385235.1 Candidatus Limnocylindrales bacterium
GCGCTGGGCCGTGGCGCCGTCTCGCGGCGCCGTGGGTTGTCAGGCGCGAAGCTGGCGGCGGGCCATCTCGGCCTCGATCTGTCGCTCGGCCTCCACATACGTGTCGATGCGGTCGCGCAGTTCGTTGGCCGTGGGTGTGTAGAGGTGGACCTGCTGCTGAAGGATGTAGCTGAGGCGGCGGCCCGACATCCGGACGTGGTCCAGATTCTTCATGAGCACGAGCGGGTCCATGGCGGCCAGGTCGCTGGGTTCGTACATCAGCTTCATGCGTCGATTGTATTGGCCGGGGAGCGACGGCGTCGGGTTGAGGGCCGGGGTCGCGCCGGGTGGGGCGGCGTCTCGGCGCGCGGCCGCGGCCGTGGGCTTGCTAGAGGGCCCGTGGCGCCTTCGGCGGCCAGTCCCAGTCCACCGGCAGGCCTGCCCCGTTGATGGCGCGTCTACGGCCCGCCTCGCTGGTGGAGAGGACAAGGATGCGATCGAGCTTTGTGGCCTGGCCGGCTTCGTCGCCCCAGATCTTGGTCATTTTGCGACCGGCGGCCACGTCGTCCAGGGCGATACCCGCCAGGCGGTAGCCCTCCGGTGCGGCGGCGAACTCCCAGACGGATTCGGCCAGGCCAATTCCGCCCGCCGCCGGTCGGCCGCGATCCATTTCCACGTCGCCGATGACGAGGGCCACAACCGCATCGTCCGCAAGAGCGGAGCGCAGACCGCGCAGGACTTCTCGCATGAAGACGAGATAGGCATCTCGGTGATGGGCGTCGTCCAGAAGCTCGTCTATGGCCGAGGCGTCGTAGCCCAGGAGCCAGAGTCGGAGCCAGTTGTAGTAGCCGTACTTCACGACGCGCAGATATGGCGGCGACGTGACCACGAGGCGGGCCTTTTCCGGCAGGCCGCGCGCTCGTAGCGCCTCGCGGAAGCGGACACCGGCATCGCGGGCGTCACCGAGAAGGGCGATGCCGCGTGTAGCCGGAACCGGCTGGCGGTAGAGGCGGCGAAGTTTGTCGTCAAGGAGGGCGAAGACGTCGCGCTCGGGGGAGTGGAAGTCGGTCCGCTCCACAAAATCCCGGACGTAGCGCGGGGCCATGCTGAATGTGTTGGGCATGACGGCCGAGAGGTAGCTGCCGCTCTTGCCGTGGAGGATGCCGGTGAGGGTCGCCAGGACGAAGCGATCCGTTCTCTCGTCCGGGTCGAGGCCAGCCCGCAGGAAAAGGAGCTGGGCCAGCGTCCTCGGATGGAAAGCCAGGGCGACTTCGGCGGGGACAGTTGCGTCCGGCCGGATCGGGATGGAGCCGCTGAGGCCGAGCGTTCTGCCTGCGCCGGCTTTGCCCTGGGCGGCGATCGGGCGGCTGCCGGCGCCGGGCGCCTGGATGACGGGCGAGCCCGGGTCCTCGACGATGCTGTCCGCCAGAGCGTTCCATTCGGCGGCGGAGGCGGCCCAGGCCAACCTGAGCGATGCGACGCGGGTCTTGATGTCCGCCTTTGTCGGCGGATCGACCTTGGCCGCGGTCAGGATGTGGGCGAAGGGGTTGAGATCGTTGCCGACGCCGACTCGGCCTTCCGCGCAAGCCTGGAGCGGAGTGGTGCCGCGCCCGCTGAACGGGTCCAGGACGACGTCCCCGGGGCGGGTGTAGCGGGCGATGAAGGCGTGGGCCAGACTGGCCGGAAAGCTGGCCAGGTACGAGCACATCGGGTGGAAGCTGTGGCCCCAGAGCCGCTGCTGGTCCTTCCACTCGGGCTCAAAGTGCAGGTGCGGCAGTTCGCTGGGGAGCTGTAGGGCAAGCTGGCCGTTCGTGGCCGTCGTACTCCCGGCGGATCGCCCAGCGGCAGATCGCAGATCCAATGTCATCGGCACATCAGCCCGATCCGAATCGAGCGAGAGCGATGCCACGATTGCGACCTCCCCGAATACGGCACGCGGCCGTCTTTTGACAGAAGAAGTGCGGAGTCTAGCACTCAGCGCGCCGGTTCACGATGAGAAGAAAGGGCGATTGGCCAGATTGTCGTGAGGGACGGAGCGGCACGTTGATGCGTGAGGTCTATCACCCGCAGTGCATTGCCATCCGGGCTGGTTCGGCCCGCCGCGCCGGCGTCCTTGCCTGGCCTGGGCCTGATCCTGCGCTTGTACGCATGGTGCGTACTCGGATTGGACCGATGAGTTACCAGGACTCAGTTGCGGCTGCGAGTGGCCTTATGACTAGCTTCCGCGGGGTCGATTCGCCG
>DASVKT010000348.1:0-6209 GCA_036385235.1 Candidatus Limnocylindrales bacterium
GGCCAGAACGTGGAGGCGCTTGCCGCCGATGGTGTACTCGACAACGTTCTCGCGGACTTCGCGAACCTTGTCGCCGGCGAGCTTGGCCAGGCCCGGGATGTCGATCTCGCAATCGAAGTGGCCGGAGTTGGCCATGATCACACCGTCGCGCATCTTGGCAAAGTGCTCGGGTCGGATGACGTGGATGTCGCCGGTGGCGGTCACGAAGATGTCGCCCCAGGAGGCGGCATCGCCGATCGTCATGACGAGGTTGCCGTCCATGAGCGCCTCAAGGGCGCGGACCTGATCCACCTCGACCACGGCGACCTGGGCGCCCATGCCGCGGAAGCGCGACGCGATGCCTTTGCCGCACCAGCCGTAGCCGGCCACGACGACGTGGCGCCCGGCGATGAGCAGGTTGGTGGCGCGGATGATGCCGTCCACGGTGGATTGGCCGGTGCCGTAGCGGTTGTCGAAGAGGTGCTTGGTCAGCGCCTCGTTCACCGCAACGACCGGGTAACCGAGCGCATCGTCCGCAGCCATGGCCTTCAACCGGATTACACCGGTCGTGGTCTCTTCCGTGCCGGCGTAGATCTCGGTCAGCTGGTCGCGGCGCTCCTGGTGGATGAGGGTCACGAGGTCGCAGCCGTCGTCCATTGTCATGTGCGGCCGGATGTCCGCGGCGGCGTTGAGATGCTTGTAGTACATGTCGCGGTCCGCGCCGTGGCGGGCGAAGGTGGAGATGCCATACTCGGCGACGAGCGCCGCGGCAGTCTCATCCTGCGTGGAGAGCGGGTTGGAGGCGCACAGAACCACGTCCGCGCCGCCGGCCTTGAGGGTCCGGACCAGGTTCGCGGTCTCGGTGGTGACGTGCAGGCAGGCGGCGATGCGCACGCCCTTGAGCGGCAGCTCCTTCTCGAAGCGCTCGCGGATCAGCCGGAGGACCGGCATCTCGCGCTCCGCCCATTCGATGCGGCGCTTGCCTTCGGCGGCCAGGTTCAGATCCGCCACGTCGTGCAGCGGGAGACTTGCGATTGCCATGTTGGTTTAGGACTCCTTACGAGAGAACATGCGGCGGACCGCTCCCGTCCAGCCGCTCCAGGGCAGCTCGAGACGGTGGATCAACCGCTCTTCGAATGTCACGTTGACCTGATAGCCGAGCCGCCGGTACGCGGCCAGCGCCGGCGGATTATCCGCCCTCACGTTCAAGACGACCTGATCGCAGAACTTCAGCAGCTCCGCGGTTACGGCGCCGGTTACTGCGGTAGCGTACCCGCGTCCGCGGAATTCCGTGTGAGTCATCACGTTGCCAACCACCGCCAACCGGGCGGCCGGACTGATGACATGGGTTCCTGCCGCGGCCACCAGACGTCCCCCAGCCCTCTGACCAAAGTAGAGACCATCGCTGATGGCGCTGGCCGGCAGCCACGACGCGAAGCCCAGCTGGTAAAGCCGATTGAGTTCGCCGATCTCCACCGGCAGCATTCGCTGCACGTCCGCCGGGAACGGCCTGAAATGCTCCGCGTCAACCCACATCCGGAGCATTGGGGGACCCGACTCCACGCGGTAGATGGCACCGATAGGACCGAGATGCTCGCGCCGCGCAGCAACGTAGGCGGTCCGAGGCTTGATTACGTCGTTGAGGATCGCTTGGACGCCGGCCGGATCGCCCATCACGAAGATGGGCTGAGGCGAGTAGCCCGCGTACTGCAGGACCACGGCCGTGGGCTCGCCGTGGAGCAGGGCCACTCCCCAACGCGTCCGGAGGAACTCGCGGTCGTCCAGATCGCACAAGGCGTATGCGGAGTAGAGCCGGTCCGTCTCGAGATACGCCCGGAGCATGGCCCGGTCCGAAGTCTCCTGCACCACCAGGGCGCGATCCCGACGGGCCAGACCCACCGTTGTCATCGGCTCAGCCGAACATCGGGCGCAACATGAGACAAGCCCACCGAATCAGACACGCCGCAGCCGGTTTCGCTCACCAAACCATCCGTGATCAGTACTGGATGACGCTCGTCGTGTTGAAGCCCCGGAGCCGCTCGCGGCCCTTGAGCGCCAGTAGTTCCACGAGGAACGCGAGGCCGACGATCTGGCCTTCCAGACGCTCGACCAACTCGATGGTCCCCCGAACCGTGCCGCCGGTGGCGAGAAGGTCGTCCACGATGAGGACCTTCTGACCCGGCTTGATGGCGTCCTTGTGAATCTCGAGGGTGTTGGAGCCGTACTCCAGCGCGTACTCCACCGATATGGTTTCGGCCGGCAGCTTGCCGAGCTTTCGGACCGGAATCAAACCGGCGTTGAGCTGGTAAGCAATTGGGCTGCTGAAGATGAAGCCGCGTGACTCCATGCCGACCACCAGGTCCACGCCCGTGTTCCGATGCGGCTCGATCATCAGATCGATGGCGCTCTTGTACGCCGCGGGATCCTTCAGCAAAGTGGTGATGTCGTAGAACAGGATGCCCGGCTTGGGGAAATCGGGAATCTCTCGAATCTTCGAACGCAGATCCTCGGCATTCATGGTCGAGGCGGTCCTCCAGGCAAGGTCGGCTGGGTGGGCAGGCGAAAGTCTACCGCAGCGCCGGGGCTGCCCGAACCCGCCTTTGGCGAGAGGCTCCCTAGCGGTGGCTCGGTGTTGCCGCCGGCGAGGCCCACGCGACCAAGATCTTCACCAGTTGGGCGTCGATCGCAGGCCCAAGCGTGGCCGAGAAAGTGGCCGTGAGGTGGTGGTCGTCACGCCACATGATCATGTTGTTCGTTATCACCGGGCAGTCGCCGGTGCCGGGGCAAATAGCCGCGGTGAGGTCGATCAGGCCGGCCCCGGTAGCCGCCGAAGCAGCCGACTCACGCGAACCCATAGCGGAACCGAAGCCGGTCTTGCGTGGGTAGTTGCACTTGGTGTAATCGCTCAGATTGGCCGCCAGACAGACCGGCACCTTCCACACCGTGGGAAGGGGCGGATCCTGAATGATCACAACCTTGGAGCTGGACGGCAGCTTACGGATCATCCGGATCAGTGAGTTCGCCTCGCTGGTGACGTTCTCATCGCCGACGTTGGTTGTCGCAATCCAGCGGCTGTTTGAAATCAGGATCAGGTTGGGTGGATTCTTCTGGAGCTTGCTCAAGACCACGGGATTCCAGGCATCGCATTCGGGGTATTCGTGGCGGGGCGGGCCGTACCAGGCCAGCTTGAGGTCCAGGAACGGGCAGTTGATCTTGAGATAAGTCTCCAGCTTCCAGCCGTGGGCCTTGGCAACTTCGTTCACGCCCGGAAAAAGGGCTGAGGTGTGTGAGTCGCCGACCAAAGCCACGCTGAAGCTGCCGCTCGGGTTGCCGAAAATGCACTTTGAACTGGTGTCCGGGACCGTTGTCTTTTCCCAACCCAGGCAGTTGTTATGCCAGGGGGCCTCGTAGTCCGTAGCCGCGTTGCCCAGGGCCGGTCGAATGGCGCTGGTGACTGCATGGGAGCTTGGAGTTGGAGCACTCGGAGGGGGCGTCAGGGCCGGCGTCAGGGTCGGCGTAGGCGTGCGTGTGGCGCCCGGGGCCGGAGTCACCAGGGAGACCGGCGGGAGCGTGGCCGTTGCGTCGGCGATGTCGCTGAGCGTCGGAGTGGCATCGGGGCCGCCATCCAGGCTGGCCAGCGCGGACTGAGCACCCATGCCAAAGGTAGTTCCGGCGACGGCCACGACGAGCATGACCGCCACTCCGGCAAACACCACCCGGCCCGGCCTGGGGAGAGGGATCATGCCGCGGCGGAACGGCTCCTCGATGGCGGCCCAGCTGATTGTGGACACTGCCACCGCGACCCCTGCCAGAGCGAGACCCTGGGCCGGAGTCATGGTCGCGAGCGGTCCGGCAAGGTACAGGCCACCGAGGATGAGGATGGGCCAGTGCCAGAGATAGAGCGAGTAGCTGATCTTGCCCAGGAACCGGACCGGCGGCAGCCGCAGCAGCATGCCGGGGCCGGTCTTCTCGGTTCCGGAGGCGATGAGAAGGACGCCGGCGACGGTCGGGATCAGGGCCACCGTGCCGGGATAGACAGTGTTCGTCTGGTCGATGTTGAAAGCAGTGGTGATCAAGGCTGCAAGTGCGGCCCAGCCAGCAAAGGCGAGCATCTGGCGGACGATGCGGTAGATGCGATCCGGCAACCTGTCCAACGAACCGGAGCCGACGGCCAGAAGCCCGCCGGCCGCGAGTTGCCAGGCCCGCGTAGGGAGGATGTAGTAGGCGGTCGGCGCGGAGCTGTCCGTCATGATCAAGCTGAAGATGAACGAAGCCACAACCACAACCACAAGCGCGACCGCTGCGCCGAGGCGGGGCATCTTCCAGGCCACGAGCGCCAGCAGCGCCGGCCAGATGAAGTAGAACTGCTCCTCCACTCCGAGCGACCAGAAGTGCAGGAAGGGCGAGTAGTTGACCGGGTTAAAGTAGTCCGTCGTCATGGCGAAGCGGATGTTCGCGACGGAAAGGGCGGCGGCGGCGCCATCCAGCATCACTGACGGCCGGTCCACCATGTTGATCAGCACATTTGAGGCAATCAGGGTGGCCAGCAGAACCACGATCGAGGCCGGCAGGATTCGCCGGACTCGACGGGCGTAGAAGCGAGAGAAGCTGATCTTGCCGTTGCGCTCGCGCTCGCGTACGAGCAGCCCGGTGATCAGGAAGCCGGAGACCACGAAGAACAGGTCGACGCCGATGAAGCCGCCCGTGATCTGAGTCCCGGCCTGGGAAAGCAGGCCAACGTGGAACAGAACGACCAGCGTCACCGCCAGGCCGCGAAGGCCTTCGATGTCCGGGCGGAAGCCGTCCTTGTCGCCGCCAGCGCTTCTTGATTTCGGATGAGCGACGCCCGAAACGGGCTTTTCAGAACGATGCATCCCACGTCCTTCCGGTGGCTGTCGTGGCGCGGGTGCGACGGTATCTACCGGCATCCCGTGACGAACCCCACCGGGATCGGGTGCGTCAGCTGCTGGACGCGAACCGCCAATAGGTTACGCGAAGATCGCCCGGGACGGCTTTCACGACTGGGCGGCCGTCGCGCGTTCGCGCTGGATTCGCTGCTCTTCCGCCGCCGGGATGAGGCGAGCGACAACGGATTGGGCCAGGCTCCAGGAGCGGGACGGGTCGCGCGGCAGGCGGATGCGGGCCTGGTTTGAACCGAACCGGACGACGTCCCGGCCCATCGGCGCCAGGGCTCGCATGGCGGAGGAACGCGACAGAGTCCCAAGGCGAACGACGAGTTCGCCCTCCTCGCGGGAGATGGAGACGATGCCGGCGGTCTCGGCCTTCATGCGCAACTCCACGACCTCCAGCAGGCGCAGGACGGGGGCGGGCAACGCGCCGAAACGATCGACCAGCTCCTGCCGGAAGGCGGCCAGTTCGCCGGCGGTCTTGACGCGGCCCAAGCGGCGGTACAGCTCGAGCTTCTGCGAGGTCTCCGGAACGTAGTCGTCCGGGAGGTGGGCATCGACAGGAAGATCGACGGTGGCGCCCGGGCGCTCGATTTCGGCCGGGCGTCCTTCGAACTCGGCTTTCTGCTCCTCCACGGCTTCGGCCAGAAGACGCGTGTAGAGATCGAAGCCGACGGCCGCTACGTGGCCGTGCTGCTCCGCGCCCAGGATGTTGCCGGCGCCTCGGATCTCCAGATCCGACAATGCGATCTGGAAGCCGGCACCAAGCTCCGAGGCGTTGAAGATGGCCTGCAGCCGCTTGCGCGCAATGTCCGTGAGCTTCTCACGGCGCCTATATAGGAGGTACGCGTAAGCACGGCGCGAGGATCGGCCGACCCGACCGCGCAGCTGGTAGAGCTGGGCCAGGCCGAGCGTGTCCGCCCGATCGATGATGATCGTGTTGGCGTTGGGGATGTCTAGGCCGGACTCGATGATCGTGGTGCAGACTAGGACCTCGGTTTCGCCCTCGGCGAAGGCAATCATGACCTTCTCGAGATGGCCCTCCGGCATCTGGCCGTGGCCCACGCCGATGCGCGTGCCCGGCAGCAACTGACGCAATTGTTCGGCCTGGGCCTCGATCGTCTCGACGCGGTTGTGGACGAAGAAGACCTGGCCGCCGCGGTCCAGCTCACGCAGGATGGCGTCTCGGACGAGGCCGGTGGATGCTTCGGCGACGCGCGTCTGGATCGGCAATCGATCCTCCGGCGGCGTCTCGATGAGGCTCAGATCGCGGACGCCGGCCAGCGCCAGGTTCAGCGTGCGCGGGATCGGCGTGGCGGAGAG
>DASVKT010000349.1:0-2385 GCA_036385235.1 Candidatus Limnocylindrales bacterium
CGGCCGAATCTCGGGCCGAATCTCGGGCCGAATCTCGGGCCGAATCTCGGGCCGGAGCAATCGGCTCCTCGTGATGGCCGTCCGCGCGCTCGTGTGGATGTGAGTGGGCCAGCGCCCCGTGCGCATGCAGATGTTCGTGGATGAGGTTGGCAGCAACCAGTAGTTCTGTGTCGGCGAGGATGATCGCCGGTGCGCCGTCGGCCACTACCCTCCCCTGCTCGTTTAGAACCACGACTCTGTCCGCGATGAGCGGAACGATGTCCAGCTCGTGCGTGGCCACGACCAACGTCCGGCCGGCGGCGGCAAGGCGCTGGATCAAGTCCACGAGCACCCACTTGGTTCTGGGGTCCAGCGAAGCCGTGGGCTCATCGAGCAGCACGACGTCCGGATGAAGAGACAACACCGAAGCAATTGCGGCCCGCTTCTTCTCTCCGCCGGACAACTCGAACGGCGCCCGGTCGGCAAGATGGGCAATCCCCATTTCTGCCATGGCTTCATCGCAGCGGGCCTTGACCTCATCGCGGCCCAGGCCCAGCTGCAGCGGCCCAAAGGCCACGTCGTCCATGACCGTGGCGCTGAAGAGTTGAATATCCGGATCTTGAAAAACCAACCCAACTTCACGGTGGAAACGGAAACCGTCCGCCCCCGCAGCCACTGCCGCGACATCCAGACCCATAGCGCGGATGCTGCCACTCGTTGGGGCCGCAATTCCGTCCAGGAGCTTGAGCAGCGTGGATTTGCCGCTGCCGTTTGCTCCGAGCAGAACGACGCGCTCTCCCGGCCAGATGCGCAGCGTCACGCCGTCCAGCGCAACCTGCTTGCTTGGGTACGAATAGCCGACATCACGCAGGTCGAATAGGGGCTCGCCCGGGCCGACTGCGGTCACGGTCAACTCCGGATTCGCGCCGACGGCCGTCATGACAACACCCTTCCGGCGAGAACTGCAACAACCGAGACCGAGGCCACGCCGGCCAGCGCCAGCACGTCCATGAGCGCGAGTTTGTACCTGGCGAAGCTTCTGACCTCGCCATCGAAGCCGCGCGCCAGCATCGCGGCATACACATCGTTGCTCATCTTGAAGGCACGGCTCATCAGATTGCCCATGGTGCCGGTGATCCAGCGCCGCTGCTCCCCACCGGACGTGCGACCCACCACGCGGCTCTTGCGCGCCAGGAGTATCCCGTTGGCAGTGTGCAGGAACAAGAACAGATAGCGATAGGTCATCGACAGAACCAGCACGAATACTTGCGGAACCTTCAGCGCGCGCAGGCTCTTGAGCACGTCCGCCCAGGGCGTCGTGACGATCAGAAGCACGGCCAACGAAACCGACACGCCGACGCGGCTGATGAAGAGGGCTGCGCCCGCGAGGCCGTTGATAGACGGGGCGATATGAGCCGGCCCGAGCGCCAGATCAAAGAGTCTCGGGCCCGGCACGAAGAAGATGGCCGGTATCACGACTATCCCGGCGAAGAACGGAATGCCGAGCCAGACGCGCTTCACGAAGAAGCCGAACGGAACCCGGCTGGCGCGGGCCGCCAGGAGAGTTGCGGCATAGAGGACGGCCAGGCCGGCAACGGAGAGAGTCAGGCTGGCCGCGACGATCGCGATCAACGACCCGATCATCTTGGCTCGCGGATCGCGACGCTGGAGCCAACCATCAGATCTGGCGTGACGTTCCGTGAAGACCGCCAGTTCGATGTTGCCGGTAATGCCGCCGACCGTCTGCTCGAGCCAGCCGATGTGGCCGTCGCGGCGCCCGGCCTTGACGCTGTGCGCCTTGAGCGGCGCCTCACCAGCGGGCGTCTCCGCCTGCGACCGACGAAGCAGCCGAGCTATGGCATAGACGATCAAGCCGACGGCCAGCACGCCCAGCAGGTCGGAGATCTCGTAACCGATCGCGGCGTGCCACAGAGGCGCGTTGGCCTGATCGAAGAATGGCAGCGGCAGATTGTAGCCGGAGAGTGGCGCGCTGAAGACACCGGAGAGGCCCTGGAGTCCCGTTGGGACGTAGCCGAACGCCGACTTCACGTCTGCCGCGCCGCCCTCGCCGTAGGCGAAACCGGGCGCAATCAGGCCGAGAGGTGCGAGCACTGCCATTGCCGAGAAGGCGGCGCCGACGCGCTTCATGTTGCGTGGAAGGATCAGGTAGGCCAACGGAACCAGGATGGCGCCCACTGCCGCCGTAACCAGCAACATCGTCGCCACAGAAGGCCAGTCCACACGCGACCAATCCGCCCCGAACATGCGACTCGGATTTCCGCCGCCCTCCAGGAGACCGACGACCGCCAGTGCTGTGGCGCAGGCGGCCAGGGCAGCGCCGGCGAGTTGCCAGAGTGGCCGGCGCCCGGCCGTCCCCTCGGTGGCGGCGTCCGGGGCAAATACCCG
>DASVKT010000350.1:0-6690 GCA_036385235.1 Candidatus Limnocylindrales bacterium
GCCCCGTGGCCCACGGACTTCCAGCACAGGTCCAACAGCTCTCGCGAGTAGACGTAGACGCGGGCTTCATGCTTGCTCGGATTCTCGAAGACGGCGGCAGGCTTCCCGGCCAGCGCGGTCATCAGTCGCTGGGCGTCGGCGATGATCTCGCGCTCGTCGTGATGGAATGAAAGTGTGACGGTCGGGACATTGGAGACGCCGTTGAAGAAGGCGCTGCCTTCGGCCGTGTAGTAGCCCAGGAAGCGGAGCAGATCGTCGGAGATCTCCGGATGAGCGATCTGCTTGGTCGCGACCGGGAAACACAGCAAGTCGCCGACTTCGAGCTCGCCGGCGGGAACCCAGTCGGGCTCAATGGCGGGGATGGCGGCGGACTGAACGTCCCAGCGCGACTTGGGCCGGTTCGACCGGGCACGGGAAACGCGCTCGCGCGGGATCGACCAGACGGGGTGCTCGGGCGTCAGCTCAAATCCGTTTCCGACCGACACGGGCACGATCTTGAGCATGTCGCCGGTGTAGCTGCGGCGCCGAACCGCGGACACGTCCGCCTCGAGGCCAGCACTGTTCATCACGCGCGTTCCGGCGGGGACGGTCTCGATCGGGACCATTTCGTCGCCGAGACTGACCAGCTCACCTTCGGGAAGGCAACCTTCTATGTAGTGAACCTTCGCCCCTTCGTCCACGATGATCAGGGTCCGCTCGAACTGGCCCGTGTTCTCAGCGTTGATGCGGAAGTAGGCCTGCAACGGCAGCGGAACCTCGACGCCCTTCGGGACGTAGACGAAGGAGCCGCCGGACCACACGGCGCTGTTCAGCGCCGCGAACTTGTTGTCCTCGGGCGGGACGACGGTGGCAAAGTATTTCTTGAAGAGCTCCGGATGCTCCTTGAGCCCCTGGTCCGTGCCCATGAAGACGACGCCGATCTTGGAAAGCTCTTCGCGCACGGAGTGATAGACCACTTCAGAGTCGTACTGCGCACCGACGCCGGCCAAGAACTTGCGCTCCGCTTCCGGGATGCCGAGCCGCTCGAACGTCTTCTTGATCTTGTCCGGGACGTCGTCCCAGGACTTCTCCTCACCGCTGGAGGGCTTGCGGTAGTACACGATCTTGGACATGTCGATCGTGCCGAGATCGCCGCCCCAGGTGGGCATCGGCCGGGTGAGGAAATGCTCGTACGCGCGAAGTCGGAAGTCGAGCATCCAGGCCGGCTCGTCCTTGATCCGGCTGATCTCTTCGACTGTGTCGCGAGTCAGTCCGGCCTTGGTCTCCTCGAGGTACGTGACCTCGTCGTGGAAGCCGTACTTGTACTCGCCGGAGACGACCTCTGGGCTACTGGCCATCGTGCTCCTATAGCACTGCGGAGCGGAGGGGGACGCCGGACCGCCGCCGTGGGGTATTGCTAATTCCGACCCCTATTATCGGGATTAGGGCGGAAGGAGTCAAACACAGATCTGCAGCCCCCGCGACCGACCGGCCCAGCCTCGAAGAGTTCTCGCCAGAGACAGGGCGTGGTATTCTGCGGCCCTCCGGCGGCTGGTCGCCTCCCCGCACTTTGTGCCGTGTCAGCCCTTAGTCCCGGACGCAAGGAGGGTCCGCCGCAGAAACCCCGAACCTCCCCTCGGGGGCGCGTAGCAACATCACCCCAGCATCAGCCGGGCGGCTGAGACGGGCGCATTGCCAGGAATATCGGTCCGACCAGTCGGCACAACCACGCCGGCTTCTTGGGCTCGACACAGAGGAACTACTTGAAGAGAGCTTCCCCGGCAGTAATCCTGGCGGTGGCGACGGCCCTGGTCATCCTGGCCGATACCGTCATCGTCGTTGCGCCGCGAGTCCTCGCCGAGCCGCAGCCGTCGCAAGCGTCTCAGGCAACGATCGAGCCGGCGGTCGCCCTGGCGTCGACCACCGCGGCGTCGCCCACCGCAGAGCCGACAATCGGGCCGATGGCCCCTGTGGCCACGTATTTCATCCCCGTGCCCACCCCCACGGCTGCGCCGCCGACTCCAACTCCAACCCCAACCCCAGCCCGCACGCCGCGGGTGACCCCCGTGCCGTACCGGGACACCGTGTCCAACGCCAAGGCCTACGCCAAAGCCCAACTGGGCGCAGCGCAGTACAACTGCATCGACGCGGTCTTCGTCACGGAGTCCAAGTGGAATCCCTATTTGGGGAGCCCGTCGGGTCCGTATGGAATACCCCAGGCAAACCCCGGGTCCAAGATGGCGGCATTCGGCTCCAATTGGCGAACCAGCCCGCTGACTCAGGTCAAATGGGGGATCTGGTACGTCAAGCACATGTATGGATCGGCCTGCGGGGCATGGGCCTTCTGGCAGGACCATGGCTGGTATTGACCCGACCAGAGCTCGCCCCGCGTACGGCCTGGGACCACTGGGGCCTTCGCCGGAAGCCAATGGAACGCCATCCTGGCGCGTGACCTGGTTACGCCGCCTGCCCCCAGCCCTGGCCAATCGACTGTGGGTCGGCTACTTGCTAGCAACAAAGGCAACCTTCGTGCTCGAATCCTGGGCCGGAGCGAGCCTGCGCGCGGGCATCGGGGCGATCGTCGGCGGCGCAAAGGTGTGCCACGCTGACATCGCATTGACTGTTTCGCACCGAGCAGGGAGCTGACGATGGAACTGTGGCCGGGACGGCCGTATCCACTTGGGGCGACCCCCGCATCCGACGGCACCAACTTCGCCGTGGCATCGGGGATCGCGGACGGCGTGGCCCTGTGCCTCTTCGACGAAGCCGGAGTGGAAACCCAGTTGCCACTGGTAGAGCAAGACGCGGGCATCTGGCACGGATTCGCGCCGGGAGTGAAGGCCGGCCAGCGCTACGGCTATCGAGTTTCCGGACCCTACTCGCCCGCGGCCGGACTCCGCTGCAATCCCAACAAGCTGCTGCTGGATCCCTATGCCCGAGCCATCACCGGCGACATCGAGTGGGGCAAGGAGGTGCTGGGCTACATACTCGGCGACCCGGATAGCCTCAGCACGCTGGACTCCGCCCCTTGCGTGCCGCGCTGTCTGGTGGTGGCCGACGGCTTCGATTGGGGCGACGATGCCCCGCCGGCGATCCCCTACTCCGACACGATCATCTACGAGACGCACGTCAAAGGCTTCACTCAACTCCATCCGGACGTTCCGCCGGAGTTGCGAGGCACTTATGCCGGGTTCACATCCCCGGCGTGCCTGGATCACCTGACAGGCCTCGGCGTGACGGCGGTGGAGTTGCTCCCGGTCCATCAACACCTGGACGACGGCTTTCTGAGATCCAAGGGCCTGGACAACTACTGGGGCTACAGCACGCTTGGATTCTTCGCTCCGCATGCGGCCTACTCCGCAGAGGTACGCGCGGGCCGGATCGGCGGCCAGGTGGGCGAATTCAAGGCCATGGTCAAGGCGCTCCACGCCGCCGGCCTGGAAGTGATCCTGGACGTCGTCTTCAACCACACGGCCGAAGGCAACCAGTTGGGGCCGACGCTATCCTTCCGCGGCCTGGACAACACGGCCTACTACCGGCTCGTGTCGGACAACCAGCGCTACTACTACGACACAACCGGGACGGGCAATTCCCTCAACGCGGATGACCCAACCTGCCTGCGGCTGATTCTCGACTCGCTGCGCTACTGGGTCACGGAGATGCACGTCGACGGGTTTCGCTTCGATCTTGCCGTCGCCCTGGCGCGTGAGCACGGCGGGTTCGATCGAGTAGCCGCCTTCTTCAACCTCGTGTCGCAGGACCCCGTCGTCTCTCGCGTGAAGCTGATCGCCGAGCCCTGGGACATCGGCCAGTCGGACAGCTACGACGTGGGCCTATTCCCGCCGCTCTGGAGCGAGTGGAACGGCCGCTACCGGGACACAACGCGTGACTTCTGGCGCGGCCTGGCCGGGACGCTACCGGATCTGGCCACTCGCGTGACCGGCTCGGCCGACATCTACGGGCCATCGCGCCGCCGCCCCAATGCCAGCATCAACTTCATCACCTGCCATGACGGCTTCACGCTGCGCGACCTCGTGTCGTACAACGCGAAGCACAACGAGGCCAACGGCGAGTCGAACAACGACGGCACCGACGACAACCGCTCCTGGAATTGCGGCGCCGAAGGGCCGACTCCGGACCCGGCGATCCTCGATTTGCGCGCGAAACAGTCTCGGGCGCTGATGGGGACGCTCTTGCTGAGCCTGGGAGTCCCGATGCTGCTGGGCGGGGACGAAATGGGCAGAACTCAGCGCGGCAACAACAACGCCTACTGCCAAGACGACGAGATCTCCTGGTTCGACTGGCAAACCGCGGACAAGGACCTGCTCGCGTTCGCGGCCGGCCTTGTCGCAACCCGAAAGCGCCACCCGGTTCTGCGGCGCCGCCGCTTCGCCAGCGGCGTCAATCGCGACGATATCCGCTGGTTCACGCCCGCAGGATCCCCGATGACCGACTCGGACTGGAACGCCGGCTGGACCCGCAGCGTCGTCGCCTGTCTGGACGGGTCGCACAACCCGGACCGAGACGAACGCGGCCGGCCGATCCTGGACGACGACCTGCTGCTCGTCGTCAACGGCTGGTGGGAGCAACTGACCTTCACCATCCCCGACATCGGGAGTCAGCGTTCATGGCTTCGCGAGGTGGACACGTTCACCGGTGAGATCACTCCGGACGGGGTTGGAGCCAAGGTCGGCGCCGGGCGCAGCGAACGAACCAGCCGGGCGGTCAAGGACGGCGCGGGGCTAGCCGCGGGCGCGGATCTGGTAATCGAGCCGCGCTCGCTGGTGCTGCTTCGGTCACCACGCCGCTGATCGCCCGGGGACACCTGACATACGCTGACGCCCGGAGCCGCCACAATCTGGCAATGCCCCAGCAGATCAGCATCGCCACGGCGCGAAGATTCCTCGCCATCCGCCACCTCCTGATGCCGCCTCGCTCATTGCCCGGCTCGCCGGAGAGCGTCCTGGCCGTCGTGGACCGGCTGGGTTCACTGCAGTTCGATCCGCTGGACGTAGCCGGCCGAAACCACGACCTGGTCCTCCACGCCCGAATCTCCGGCTACAACCGCGGCCTGACGGACGAACTCCTCTACGGCCGGCGCCTTCTCTTCGAGACATACAACAAGGCCCTCAACCTGCTGCCGACCCGGGAACTGCCCTACTACCGGATCTCATGGCAGAACGGGGCGGACGGCAGAGCGGGCCGCCTGGTTGAGGAGCAGGCCGCCCTCGCCGAGAAGGTCCTGGCCGCTATCACAGCTGAGGGCGCCAAGTGCTCGAGCGATTTCGAACGCGAGGCCGCAATCGACTGGTGGTGGGGACCGACCAGCGCGGCGAGAGCAGTCCTGGACGCCCTGAACGTTTCGGGTCGATTGAACCTGGCGAGGCGCGAGGGCAACCGCCGCTACTACGACCTCACGGAGCGGCTCTTTCCGGCGGATCTGCTGGAGACGCGCATCCCAGAAAGAGAGCAGCTTCGCCACAAGCTGCTGTCGCGGTTTCGCGGCCACGGGCTGCTGGGCGCCGGCGGCAGCAGCGAGCTCTGGTACGGCACCGGCACGGCGGCGCTACGGACGGAGCTCAGGCGCGAACTCGTGGAGCGCGGCGAGCTTGTGGAAGTCTCCGTGGAGGGCGTGAAGGGCAACCGTTTCGTTGTCGGCGACGAGCTGCCGATGCTCGCGCAGGCGGAGCGGGAGGTCGCGAGTGAAGCGGACGCGGACGGCGCCGGGCCAGACTCCGGGTCGGGCTCCGGGCCGGGCGCCGGCCCCCTCCCAGACCCTGGCCGGCGCGGCTGCAGCTTCCTCGCTCCACTGGATCCCTTCATGTGGGACCGCAGCGCACTCGAGCCGCTGTATGACTTCACGTACCGGTGGGAGGTCTATACGCCCGCGGCGAAGCGCCGCTGGGGCTACTACGTCCTGCCGATACTCTTTGGCGATCGGCTCGTGGGTCGCATCGAGCCACGGATAGACCGCAAGGCCAAGGTCGTGCGCATCTTGGGGCTGACATGGGAAGCCGGCTTCGATCCCCTGGCGGCACCCGGCTTCGTGCCCGCCTTCGCGGCCGCACTCAATGCCTACCTCTCCTTCGGGGGCGCCGAGGCCCTGGTTCGGCCGAGCGCGGACAATCGGACGTTGTTCAAAGAAGTGGCCTCAGCCGTGCCGTGCAGAAGACCGCCTGGCGCCTGACGCACCCCCGTTCCGCCAACCGGACTTCCGACGCCTTCCGCCCGACACCGCGGCAAGCGCGTGGGAAGATCGTTCGGCAATACATTCGCTCGGCAAACAGCGCAACCTGGAGGAACTTCGACAGATGGCCCAAATTCGTCGCGCCGCGGTGAGCTGGAAGGGCGACCTCGCCTCGGGCACCGGAACCCTGACCGCCGCCACAAGCGCCGCATTCACAGACCTGCCCGTAACCTGGGCATCACGCACCGAGTCCGCCGACGGCCGCACCAGCCCCGAAGAACTCCTCGCCTCCGCCCACGCCAGTTGCTTCTCGATGGCCTTCTCCAGCGACCTGACCAAGACCGGCTCAAAGCCTGAAAGCCTCGATGTCACGTCCGAGATCGCCTTCGATCGCGTCGACGGCAAGTGGACCGTCGTTTCCAGCAAGCTGACCGTGCGAGGCCGCGTGCCCGGTCTGGACCAGGCCAGGTTCGCCGAGATCGCCGCCGGCGCCAAGAGCGGCTGCCCCATCTCCCGCGCCATCG
>DASVKT010000351.1:0-2691 GCA_036385235.1 Candidatus Limnocylindrales bacterium
TGTCTCTGCGAAAGCCGGACGAGAACGAGACCGACAAGGCCCTCGCGGTGGTCATCGACGGACCTGGTGCGAAAGCGTCCGGATTGCCTTCGAAAGACCACGCTCTCTTGTTCTGCGCCGATGAGCAGGGGGAGAACTGGACGGTGGCTACGTCCGCGCGCTATGAGGTTCAAAGCATCCGTGAGCACATCGAGGCCGGAGACCTCGCTGGTTGGCACGGGGCGGCTGACATGCTCCCGACCTTCTTCGATACGCGAACAAGGGGCTGGCCAGGTGACTGGGTCCCGATACTCCCCTCCGAGAGTTCCTGGGAAACTGGGATGCCCTTTCCGGTCCGCTACTACTAGAACCCCGACCGGCCGCCGTTGGAACCGGGTCGCGCAGCCCGTCGTCCTTTTTCACGTGAAGCCAGAGCGGAGGGGTGGTCGAGCGGCTCCGCGGGAGGCCAATGAAGGGCACGCGCGATGGACGCTCGGACAGGCAAGTGTTCGGGAATGTACTTTGACCCTCGCTGGCCCGAGAGCGCGAGAGGCTTTGGCCCCCGGGCTGCGCCCAGGAAGACGGAAGGTGTCCGGCGGACGTAGGCTAAAGCCCGTGGTAACCCAGCGGCTGCTCATCGTCACGGCCAGCGCCCTGATGGTGCTGACCGCAGGCTGCTCGGCCAGCGCTCCCGCCAGGCACGCCGCGGAGGCGGCGCCCGACCGCCACCCGGTGGCGGCCTCCGGTGACATCACGCTGGCCTTCGCCGGAGACGTGCACTTCGCCGGGCGCGTCGCGCGGCTGCTGAAGGATCCGGCTACCACATTCGGCCCCATCACCTCCGTCCTCAAGTCGGCCGACTTCACGGCGGTGAACCTGGAGACCCCGGTCACCAGCCGAGGCCAGCCGCAGCCGAAGACCTACCACTTTGCCACCACGCCGGGCGCTTTCACCGCGCTCCGCGACGCCGGCGTGGACCTGGTCACCATGGCCAACAACCACATCCTGGACTACGGGCAGACCGGACTGGCGGACACGCTCGCGGCGGCGAAGGCGGCACATTTCCCTCACGTGGGCGCGGGCGTCAACGCAGCGGCGGCCTGGGCGCCCTACGTGACGACGATCAACGGCACGAAGATCGCGATCGTCGGCGTATCCCAGGTAGCCGAGCTGGCCTCGTCCTGGGTGGCCACGACATATCGGCCGGGCGAGGCCAACGCGATCAACCTGGGCCAGACGCTCGCGGCCGTCCGGGCCGCGAAACGGCTCGCCCGCATCGTCATCGTGTTCATGCACTGGGGCACGGAAGGCATGGCCTGCCCGGACCAGAACCAGCTGTCGCTGGCGCCGAAGCTGGCCGCCGCGGGGGCGAGCATCATCATCGGCGCGCACGCGCACATGCTCCAGGGCTCGGGCTGGCTCGGCCACACGTTCGTCGCCTACGGCATGGGCAACTTCCTGTGGTGGGAAAACTCCTACAGCACGGCCACCGGGGTGCTGAAGCTCACCGTGCACCCGCACTCGCCGCTGACCGCGCGATTCATCCCCGCGGTCGTCTCCGGCACTGGCCAGCCGATCGTGGACCAGGGTGCCGCCGCCCGCCGCGCCCTGGCGCACTACGCCAGCTTGCGCACCTGCGCCGGGCTGTCCGCGAGCCCGCCCGCCGGGGCGATCACGCCGATGTCGGCCGGTTGATCGCCGGCCGCACGTCCATCTCGCTAGTAATGGACGGGGCGGGACTCTGCCCGCTCGCCGCGAATCCACCACTTTTGCTGTATGCACCCAGAGGGTGGAATGATCGAAACGGAGCGGTCAACACGAGACTTCCGCTGCTTCGGCGAACCGGCAGCCGCAGGCTCAGGGCCGGCCGAGACCGCCGCTCTCCCAGATTGCACAACAGTTCGCGGCACTCGGCGGCGCTCATGCTTGGGACGGACGGCCGGGCACTTCGAAGGCGCCCCCTTTTCGTCCCAAGCGGTAGCGGACCAAATGGATCGTGCATCATCACGCTGGACGCCATCAACGCCAACGATGGGAGGCGAACCATGATCAGCAACAACCCGGTCTCAGCCGTCCTCGTCTCGGCGGACCTCGAGACGAGTCAGGACTTCTACGAGAACAAGGTCGGCCTGAAGTTGTCGCCGGAGACGATCAAGAATCATCTGCTGTTCGACTGTGGCGAGGGCACGACGCTACTGATCTACGGCCGCGGCAGCGGCAACAAGGCCGACCACACCCAGGTGCGTTTCTGGTCGATGGACATCGATACCGACGTCGCAGAGCTTGTCGGGCGGGGTGTCGAGTTCGAGGAGTACGACACGGAAGCGTTCAAGACGGTCAACCACGTCGTGACTTCGCCCGGCATCGGCCGGTCGGCCTGGTTCAAGGACCCAGACGGCAACACGATCGCGCTCTTCGAGTCCGAGTGATCATGACGGCCGCGGTCGAGGGGCGCTCCCTCAAGAGCACATCGAAGTCTCCGTTCGCGCGCGGCGGTGCCTGCTTTGGACGAAAAGCGATAGTGGCGGGAGGCCGCCAGCCCAGGTGAGCGTTGAGAAATGTCCCGTGACGGCGCTGGAGTCTCGAACCGGCCAACGACGACTGCAATGGCCGCGCCACGCGCTGGCCGCGAACGTCTCAGCCGCGTTCCGCGACGGAGACCCTACGTGCGCAGTTGCTCGTCTAGCACCACCTCGTACATCTCCACCGAAG
>DASVKT010000352.1:0-4762 GCA_036385235.1 Candidatus Limnocylindrales bacterium
CGCCACGAGGGAGCATCCGGATCTGCGGCTCGGAGCCAGTCCGCGGTCCAGCGTGGCGCTGTACAGGGCGAGCCAGGCCTGGGCCGCTCTCGACGGGCGCGGCTTCGTTCTTCCAGATGACGTGGTCGCGGCCGCCCGTCCGGTTCTGGGCCACCGCCTCCTGCTGGACATGGACCGCCAGCTGCGCGGCTCAACCGTGGACAGGGTCATGACGGAGGTCATCCAGTCGGTGCCGGTGCCGGTGCCGGTGCCGCAGCAACCCGCATGACCCGGGCCCGACTCGCTTTCGGTCCTGCGCTTCTCGTTCTCGGCATCGCTCTGGCGGCTCCCGAGATTGTTCTTGTCGGGCTGTTGGCATTGCTCGCCGTCGGCGTGGCAGGGCTGTGGAGTCACTTTGGGCTGCGCGGTCTGCGCTACGAACGCACCATCGGCCGGGAGCGGACGGTTTGGGGCGAAGATATTCCGCTGGACCTGGCGATCCGGAACAACAAGCCTCTGCCCGTGCCGTGGGTTTCCGTCGACGACGCCGTATCTCGGGGCGTGATCGTCCGCGACGAGCCTCTCACCACCAACTCAATGACCGGCCTCGTGACTCTGCGCAGCCGCTGGATGGTGGGTTGGTACGAGCGCGTGGTCAGACACCTTGCGATCGTGGCCGATCATCGCGGCGTCTACTCTTTCGGCCCCGCGAAAGTCACAGTCGCGGATCTATTCGGTCACGGCGGAGCGACCGCGGACTTCGAGGACCGCGGCGCCTACATCGTTCGGCCGCGCACCTTGCCTGTTCGGCTCGCCGGCCAGAACCGGGCCCCGGCAGGCGATTTGAGGGCTCGCCACAGCCTCTTCGAAGACCCGGCCCTCTTCGCCGGTGTTCGCCCGTACCACCCCGGCGACCCAATTCGTCGCGTGCACTGGCGAGCGACCGCCCGGACGGGGGTAGTCGTCTGCAAGCGCTTTGATCCATCTCGCCTGCAGAACATTCTCATTGCGCTCGACGTTCAGGTCGGGTCCGGCTTTGTTTGGGTCAACGATGAAGAATTGGTCGAGAGCCTGATTGTTGCCGCGTCCTCGCTGGCGCGCCACTCGCTGCTGGAGGGCGCTTCCTGTGGACTCGCAGCGGTGTCGTTGAGCAAGGCTCGCGATGGGTTCGCCATGGTCCCACCGCGGGCGGGCCGAGATCAGCTCGGTGTCATAGCGGACGTGCTTGCGCGCTTGAGCGTCAACCCGTCGGCCCCGTTTGAGCATCTCCTGGTTCGGATACCGCAGACAGTTGCGGTCGG
The DNA here is from genome assembly GCA_036385235.1 of Candidatus Limnocylindrales bacterium. Taxonomy (GTDB): domain Bacteria; phylum Chloroflexota; class Limnocylindria; order Limnocylindrales; family CSP1-4; genus Fen-1039. Next base: position 1,281 of record DASVKT010000352.1, read on the forward strand.
AACCACGATCGTCGTGGTCACGGCTCGCGATCCGGAGCCCTATGTGGCGGCCCTCAGGCGCCTCGATCGGTGGGGCTACCCGGTCCAGGTGGTGGGCCTTGGGCCTAACTCCCAGGCCGCCGTGGCCCGCGCCCGATCCTACGGGTTCTCGACGATGAGCGGTTCCTTGACTCCCGATTGGAGGACTAGCGATGCGCTGGTTCTGGCGAGCTAGCCTCCTGCCGGTCGTGCTCGATGGGCTCCTGGAAGGCAGCCTCGTTGGTGTGGCATACCTGGCTCTTGCGCTTGGTGGCCCCGGGTCGAGCGCGCCGCTATTGCTCGTCGAGTTCTGGTTGGCCGCGGGTATCGGTCTCGTTGCTTCGCGCTGGCGATCACCCAGGCTTTCGCGTTTGGACGCAGCGCGCGTAATTGCGCTTCTGGCCGGCCTGGTCGGCTGGCTGGCGGATCCTGCGGCCCGCGACGCCCTTCTGGCGCTGAGGGATCCGCTGGCCGCTCTGCCGATCCATCCCGCGGGCTGGCTCCTGGGCATCGCGGTCCTTCGTGGTGCGGTCCACGAGAAGGCCGACGTGGAGAGTGAGGTTGCGACGCGGGCGATCATCTACGCCTTCGTTGTGCTGACCGTGGCCTTGTTGCTGCACCTGGGAGCCGGCGGGGACTTCGTTGTCAACGCGGTCATCGGGTCGGCGGTCTGTGTTTGTGCCGGCTTGTTCGCGATCGGGCATGCCCGCATGCGGGAATTGGAAGCTCTCGGCTCCGTCACCCGCAGCGGACGAACATGGCCGGCGCTGGCCACCGGCGTCGTAGTCGTTGCTGCGTTGGCCATTCCGTTCGCATTCTTGGCGGTCACCACTGGGCGCGAACTGATGTCGGGGATGTCCGGGCCATTTCAGGAAGCGATCGGGGCGCTATCTCATCTTCTCGGCGAGGTTTGGGGTTGGCTTCAGTCTGTAATTGCGCATTTCCTGAACGGTCCAGGCATGCCGCTGCCCAAGCCAAGTCCGACTCCGTCTCCGACGCCCACTGTCCTTCGGCCGCCGTTGCCGACGCCGGGAAGCGTCAACCCCTCCCTTCCCTCCATGTCCACGCTCGGCACGGTTGCCAGGGTTGCTCTTGTCGTGATTGCAATCATGCTCGTGATCCGCTTCCGCCGATTCATTCCCAGGCGGATAGCCGCGCCGCCGGCCCCCGTTCTGAGCGAGGAACGACACGCCGAGCCCCATCGGCCCAAGTTCGGCGTGCGGATTCCGCGGCCGCGTCTGCCGGCGCGTCTTCAGATACGACGTAAGCCGACATCGGCCGTGGAGGCCTACGTTGCGCTGCTGGACGAGCTGGCGGACAAGGGCGAACTCGGGCGCCGGCCGGCCGAGACGCCGCGGAGTCATGCCGAACGCGCCGGCAAACTCGGCCTGCCGCGGCTCCCTCTCGGTTTGCTGGCGGCAGATTACGAACTGGCGGTCTATGGGCGAGCTGCGATCAGCGAGCAGGAGACCAAGAGGGCGCTGGGACGCTGGCAGCGGCTTCGGAAGCTGGCTCGTCAGCTGCCGCGGACCTCCCCTCCCGATAATCCTGCACGCTGAACCATTTGCCGCAGGTCCCGTTCTCGGGCGGCACCGGCACCGGCACCGGCACCATTGCACCCTTTCGGGAGGCAATGCTGTACGGATCGGCCGCAGGTGCCCGGCCGCCTATTGCGGTCGCGGGATGCCTTGTGTCAGGCCGCCTGGGAGTCCGCCTGGGGCGGGATTGCGGCAGCGGCAATCAGGGCTGCCAGCGCTTCAGCCGCAGGACCGAGGGCAACCTCCAGTTCGGCCAGGATCGGCTCGCCGCCCGCGGTCGTTCCGGATCGGGCGAGGGCGACCAGGCGGGCCGCGCAGTCGAAGACACGGCGCACGCCCAGGTTGGCCGCAACGCCTTTGAGCTTGTGAGCCGAGTCATCGAGCGCCTCCGGGTCGCCTGCCGCCAAGGCCGCCCGAATCCCGGGGAGTGTCTCTGCCAGCGTCATTTCGTAGCTCTCGACCATGGCCGGCAGGAACCCGGCCGAGCCGTCCGGGTCCAGGGCGAACAATTCCGTGATCTGGCGAAGATCGATGAGCCCGCCGCCCTCCACCAGCCCGGCCGCGGCCATGGCCGAAGCGGCCAGCGGCCCGATTTCTCGGCTCTCGGGAAGCCAGCGCCGAAGCGTTGCGTGGAGCGCGGAGTTGACGATCGGCTTGGAAAGGTAGTCGTTCATGCCCGCCGCCAGGCATGTCTCGCGATCGCCGCTCATGGCATCGGCTGTCAGGGCTACGACGGGGATCTGGAAGCCCTCGGCTCGGATCGCGCGAGTCGCGTCGAAGCCGTCCATCTCGGGCATGTGGCAGTCCATCAGAACGAGGTCGAAGGAGCCGGCCCGCACGGAGTCGATCGCGTTGCGGCCGTTGACGACCACCGTTGGCTGGATGCCGAGCTTGGTCAGAAGCCGCTCGATGAGCCGCTGGTTGGCGATGTTGTCTTCGGCCACGAGAACCCTCGCGCCCGCGAGGCCGGCAGTTCGGACCACGTTCTCGTTGGCCAGGAGGACGTCCCCGGCTTCGACGTCGCTCGGTGTGGCCAGGCGCGCCGTGAACCAGAATGTCGACCCGACGCCCGGCGTGGAGGAGACATCGATTTCGCCGCCCATGAGTCCGACCAGCCGCCGGCAGATGGCCAGCCCCAGTCCGGTGCCGTCGAACCGGCGCGTTGCCGACGAGTCAACTTGCACGAAGGGCGTGAAGAGGCGCGCTCGGCCGGCGGCGTCGATGCCGATGCCGGTGTCTGTGACCTCAAAGCGGAGAACTGTCTCGTCCGCAGTGCGCGAGTCAACCCGAGCCCGGACCGTCACGCTTCCTTCCGGGGTGAACTTAATGGCGTTGCCCACGAGGTTGGACATGATCTGCTGGAGCCGGTGCGGGTCGCCGGCGAGGATCACCGGGATGGACGGATCGATGTCCGTGGCCAGCTTCAGGCCACGATCCCTCGCTGGGACGCCGAACAGAGAGACAACCGAGGCGATAAGCGAGGCCGGCGCGAAACCTACCTCCTCCAGCTCCATGCGGTTGGCCTCGATCTTGGAGAAGTCCAGGACGTCGTTGATGATGGTGAGCAGCGTCTGGCCGGCGGTCTCGATAGCCTCGACGCTTTCGCGCTCTGCCGGGCCGAGCACGGCCTCGTTCAGCAGGCCGGCATTTCCCAGAATGGCGTTCATGGGTGTGCGGATCTCGTGGCTCATCCTCGCCAGGAATTGGCTCTTGGCCAGGTTCGCGGCCTCGGCGGCCTCCTTCTCGGCCCTGAGCCGCTCCTCTCCCTGAAGGCGGAGCGAGGTGAGTCGTTCGCGGACTATGAGCACTCTCTGGCGGGCGATCGAGAGGAGGACCACGATGGCGGTACCCACAGCCACTGCGTCCACACCTTCGATCCGGGCGTGCGGTACCGCCGCGAAACCGACACAGAGCAGGATTGCGCCG
>DASVKT010000353.1:0-6581 GCA_036385235.1 Candidatus Limnocylindrales bacterium
CCGTCGTGGCCTGGGCCGGCGCTGCCGTCGTGGCCTGGGCGGCCCCACTCACGGTCCGCACCGTCTTCGCCTTCGCCCTGCCGTCGGCCCCCGCGCCGACTCCCTCTTCGATCACCGCAATCTCGGCGTTGTACGGAACCGTCTGCCCTTCCTGTACCAGGATCTCGCGCAGGATCCCCTCGAACGGCGACGGAACTTCCGCGTTCACCTTGTCAGTGATGACCTCGAGGAGCGGCTCGTCCTTAGCCACCGCGTCGCCGAGCTGCTTGAGCCACTTCCCGATCGTCCCCTCGGCGACACTCTCACCGAGCTGGGGCATCGTCACCTTGGCCACTGATGTTCCTCCTGGGCGGCTCGGCCCTTCGTCGTCGCGGGGCCGTGGGCATATCTGCTGCCCCCAGTGTGGCCCATGTGGCTGCTCGTGCGCGAGATTCCTGGGTTCACGGCGCACATGACGCACCGAGACGGCACGCCACTTGGGGCCAAACGCCTCCGCCGTGCCCGGTTTCTCCTCAACGCCAAGGGAGGATGCGTTATGCGGATCCGATGGCGCACGGCACTGGTCGGGCCGCAAGAACGGGCGGCCCGACCGACGGACCAACGCTCGGCCGGAGGGGATTGGATCTGCCGAAGCCACCCCGACGACAGCATCCAGGCCAAATGCTCCACATAACGATTCTCAGGTTGTCATTGAGGAGAAACACCGAGCGAAGCTGCCGGCGGCCATCCCAGGGATGTCCGGACATCACCCGACGATAGGCAACCTATCCCCTTCTCCGACCCCGGGCCCCGCCAATCTATCGCCGAGGGCCCGCGCTGCGGGCGGATCGAGGAAGAGGTGGGGAATGGCGTCAGCGACTCATGATTCGGCGCTGTTGGTTCCGGTCCTCCCGAACGGCGCCATCTCAGAGTGGCGCCCTTCCCGGGCGACCATCCGAGCCTGGGCCGTCATATCCTTGCCAATCTGCCTGGTGGCCATCGACGTATACGTGGCCATCGCCGTGCACGGCTCGAGTCAAGCGAAATGGACGTTCAGCCCGGCGGAGCTATTCATCGCCCTGATTCTGTCGCTGGGCGTGATGTGCATTCATGAGGGCATCCACGGCATCGACAAGATTGCACCCCGACGCCCGGTCACTCCCTGTTCGAGGCACACTGCCCGCGGGAGGCTGCTCCCGCACCCCTACGCCGTCTGCCGACTAGATCGCGACAACTCGACTCCCAGACCGATCACGGCTCCGAGCGGCGTCAGCACCCCCAGGCCCCATCCCGAATTGAAGCTCCAGCTCTGCCCGGAACGCCAGAAGTCGATGAGCGGCGCGGAGCCGATGCGGAGGGAAAAGGAGCCCAATCCAAGCAGGTATGCGCCGGCGCCAACGAGGATCACGGCGGATAAGGTAACCACAAGCCCCAGGAGATAGCCCATCAACGCCGCCCTGCCCAACGCAACGCCGCGGTCCCGGAGAAGCTTCATCTGCCCTCCCGCTCGGTGTCGCCCCTGGCGGAGCTCCCGAAGACCCGAGCCCTCAGATCAGATCCTAAGTCAGCGGACCGCCTAAGTGCACGAATTCTCAACTCCGTAGACGTATGAGGCGTTCGCAGCCACGATCCCCTCCAGAAGGAGGGACCGTACTTCTGCATCGTCGCGCGCAAGGTACTCGACCACAACGACTTCGCCTCGCTCGACGAGCTTGAGGCCAGGCTCCTCGCCTTCGGTGCGCACTACAGTGCGATCGGCCAAGCCGTTCGAGTGGCGGCTCACCCGCCTCGATCTCCACCGCGTCCTGGCCGGACTGAAGCCGACCACTCCGGCGGAGGCCGCTTGAGCCCGAATCTCACGTTCGCGCAGTTGCGAATCGATGTACTTAGCGGCAGGACAACAGCCCGTACGCTGCCTTCGCCTCGAGAACGCGCGCGGCGGCGGCATTGACTTGGGCTGCGAACGCCGCGTCGGCCCGCGCGCGGCTCAAGACCGCCACCGCCATCTGACCGGCCGCAGCCACGCCCGAAACGATCATCAAATCTCCGCCGGCAGCGATGAACGCCGTCGCTCGATCGCCCGCGGCCATCGAAGCCACGGCCGCCGTCGCGCCGATGTCATCCGAGATCACGACGCCGCTGAACCCGAGCTGCCGGCGCAGGATCGTCCCGATGATCGTGGTTGAGAAAACGGCCTGGTGATCCGGATCGATCTTGGAATAGGTGGCAAGCGAGATCATCACGAAAGGCGCGCCAGCCGTGATCCCGGCCTGGAAACTCGCCAGATACGGGTCCTGGGCAGTCGTGACCGAGTCGACGACGCCGCCGACGTTGTCCGTGTTGCCCACGACACGCCCCAGTCCCGGGAAGTGCTTCAGCGTGGTCGCGACGCCGGCCTGGGCCATGCCCCGGACGACCGCGGAGCCGTGATCGCCGACGGTGGTGGGGTCGTGGCCGTATTCGCGCTCCAGCGCCCCGATCGGCGCATTGTCTGCGTCTGTGCCGGGCGGCACCACGTCCATCACGGGCGCCAGGTTGAGGTTGATGCCGGCGGCCGCGAGTTGCTTTCCCCAGGTAACCGCGTCCGCCTGCAGAGTCGACGGCGAGAGCCCGCCCTGCTCCAGCGCCGTCGGAATCTTGTCGAAACCCGGGCCGTTCAGGCGCTGGACGTAGCCGCCTTCCTGGTCGGCGGCGATGAAGAGTCTGACGCCGTGCGTGTTGGAGTCCGTGGCAAGCGACTGGATCTGCGCGGTGAGCGTTCGGATGCTCTCAACCCCGCCTGTGCGCGAGTTGACCAGGAACGTCGACCCAAAGCGGTAGGCCCGTAGCGCCGCCGCCTCCGCCGCCGACATGGCGGCTCCGTTGATCCCGAGCATGAATAGCTCGCCGACGCGCTGATCCTCGGTCATCGCCGCCAAAGTCGTGGTCGCGCAAGTTGTGTGGTTTGAGGCCGTGAAGAATGGCGTGACCGGAACGGGGCTGGGGCTGGGGCCGTTGGACACGGGCAACGGCAAGGCCGTGAAGAATGGCGTGACCGGAACGGGGGTGGGGCTGGGGCTGGGGCCGTTGGACACGGGCAACGGCGTGGCACACGACCAAGCCACTGCCGCGGCAAGACATAACGGAATCCAGCGGAAGTCGAAACTGCGCCCTGATCCAAGTTGTGGCATGGGCCCAGCGTACAGGTGTCGGCGCCGATCTGCGCCGACACCTGACGAGTCTGGTGGCGAAGACGGCGTCTCAGCCACGCGCAGGGCCTACTTCACGACGATCGACCCGGACTTGATCGGAGTCGTTCCGCCGTTGTCGTATACCAGCACGCCGGAGGCGTTCCAGACCTGCAGCCGCATGGCATCAGACGTTCCGTCCACCGCCGTGAGTAGGTAGACATAACCGGAGCCCCCGTTCACCGTGCATTTACCCCGCATGGTCGCGGTCTTGTTGGAGCTGACCAGCCAGTCGGCCTGCGAGGCGCTGAGGCTGAAGCCTGTAACTGAGAACGAGAAGGACGCGCTCGGCGCACCCTTGTAGTACCGGCCGTCGATGTTGAACGTTGCGGTGCCGGACTTGGAGCATGCCGTGGACAGCCTGCAGGCACCGGCAGACGAAACCACGGAACCCTTGCCGCTGACTGTGCTCGCCGTGCTGTAGACCACGACGTTCTGTAGCATCGCAGTGCCGGAGCCCAGCCCGTCACTCACGGTCGCCTTGACGACGTACAGGCCCGGCTTGGAAAACGAGTGGCCGGCGCGGACTGTCCATCCGGACGGCGATGTCCCGGCCGAGATCGTTCCGATTGATGTGGATCCGTCGCCCCAGTCGAACGTGGCCACGTAGGTTTCACCGTAGCCCGGGTCCGCAAAGTCGGCCGCGAAGGCGATGCTGGCGCCAACCGCAGCCGGAGCGGCGGCGCCGTCGTAGCGGACGGCAGAAACGGTCGGGGCGACATTGTTCAGGGTGAGATTGAAGGTCGACGTCGTCGAGTAGCCGGCCGGCCTCGTCGCCTGGACCGTCACAGCGTACGTTCCGGGCTTGGCGTAGAGGTGACCACGCGGCGCAATCTGCCCGAGCGACGCGGCGTCCGCGTCGAACATGCCATCGCCCCAGCCCACGACGAGTCCATAGGAACCGGAAGCTCCGGGGCTCGTGTCCGTGAGAGTGCCCAGGTTGATCGAGTAGACGCCCGCCTTCGCGTCGGACTCGGAATAGGTCTGGGCGGCCACTGAGAGCGCGGGCGACGTCCAAGTGCCGGCCACGTAGCGGATCTCGCCGGTGAACGGCGGCATCCAGGTTTCGCACGACTCGCTGAAAGTGGCGTCGAACAGAACTGGTGCGCCGTCCGGGCCGTAAACAGCCTGAAGCACGGTGAAGCTTCCGGCGACGTTGTTGCAGCCCCGTGAGTTCCCAGACACGTCGAGTCCGGCCTGGCCGAGCGGCGCGAAGGCGGCCCGAGAAGCGTTCGTGTATACGCCCGGCGCCAATCTCGTGTGGTCGGGCGATATGAAGTCCAGGGTCCAAGATTCGCTCGCGTCGCCGGACTGGGCGTGGAGTTCGACTCCGTAGCCGTAGAGAAGTGAGGCCGAGTAGGACGCGCCGTCGGCCAGACTCACGGTCCGGTTGCCGACAACATAATCGCCCGCCTGCCCCATCAGCGACAAGAACGAGCCGACGCGAGGCGAGGCAGCTTCGGTGACGGTGAATGTCGCACGGGCACTCGCACCGCGCTGATTCGTGACCACGACTGCGGCCTGGTAGACGGCCGCGGACACGGGATACTTGTGAGCACGAACGCCGAGAGCGCCTTGCGAAGTGGCGACGAAGTCATCGGCGCTGGCATCGCCCCAATCCACGTGCACCTGCCAGGGGCCGGCCGCATCGCCACCGCCGTCGGAGAAGGCGCCCAAACCAAGGCTCAGCGATCCGCCCGTGCGAGTCGCATCGGCAATCGAAACGTTCACGCTCGGCGCCGGATCGACGACGGGCGGAGCGACGTAGCGCACCTCGCCAGTCAACGCGGCGCTCGAACCCTGACACGTCTGGCTGAACGTCACGTCCAGGAGAGCAACCTCCCCGGCTGCGTCATAGCTGACTTCCAGAACCGTGAACTGGCCACCGGCCGTACAGCCGCGCCCGGAGCCACCCACGCTGATGTAAGGCTGCCCAAGCGAGACGCTGCTGGCAGCTCCGGTGTAGGTACCTGCGGTCAGCCTGCTCTTGTCCGGCGAGCCAAACCACAAGCTCCACCACTCGCCCGGGTTCGCGGTCTTGATCTCGATATCGGCGACGTAGCCGTACTGGATGAGGCTGCTGAATTGACCGTTGCCCGGGCTGTACGCGTAAGTCGCACCCTGCCCAATCCAGTCGCCGGCCTGGCTCGTCATCTGCAAGTAGCTCCCGGTTCCGGCGGCCGAAGCGGGCACCGGAGAAACCACAGCGCTGCCGAGCAACGCGAAGACCAACACGGCACCGAGACGGCAAAGGCGCGCGAACATGCCACTCCTCCCCGACATGGCGGCGCGCGACGGCGACCCCTATCGGTGTTCCCCTATCCAGGACGAGTCGGCCGAACCGAGTCGAGCCGCCCTCGCCATTGGTGGCGAGCCTGGATAGGCGGGATCATGGCACATCTCCAAGCCCCGGCGCCCGGCCGAACCGCCGCTGCAGGTACCGCTCCTGACCGTCAGGAGTTGATCTGCCGTCCCGCCACGGCCATCGCCGCCTCGCCGATCGCCTCGGAGAGTGTGGGGTGGGCATGCGTGGCCGCGCCGATTTCCCAGGCGGTGGCTTCGAGCGTCATCCCAACCGCCACTTCGGCGATCAGGTCCGTCACGCTGGGGCCGACCAAGTGCACGCCCAGGACCACGTCTGTCTCCGCATCGGCGATGACCTTGGCGAAGCCCTCGGTCTCACCCACGATCACGGCCTTGCCCACGGCGGCGAAGTTGAAGACGCCCTTCTTGATGGCGATGCCGCGTTCGGTGCACTGCTGCTCAGTCAGGCCGATCGAGGCGACCTGCGGATGCGTGTACGTGGCTCGCGGCTGGTGGTCGTAGTTGATTGGCTCCGGGTTCTCGCCGGCGATCTTGTGGGCGGCGGTGATGCCCTCGTGCGCGGCGACGTGCGCGAGCATGAGCCCGCCGATGACGTCGCCGATGGCGTAGACGTGCGGCTCGGCGGTCTGCATCCAGCCGTCAACCTTGATGAAGCCGCGGTCCAGCTCGACCTTCGTCTTTTCGAGGCCCAGTTCTTCCGTCCTAGGCGCCCGGCCTGTCGCGATCAGGAGCTGCTCGACCGTCAGTTGCTCGACCGCGCCGCCTTCGGGCCCAACGGACAGAGTGACCGAGTCCTTGCCGATCTTGATCGACTCCAGCTCCAGCCGGGCGTTGACGATTACCTTGATCCCGCGCCGATTGAAGCTCCGCTCGATGGCGGACGAGGCGTCGCGATCCTCAAGCGGCATGATGCCCGGCAGATACTCCAGCAGCGTCACGGCCACGCCGAGGTCGTGGAATAGCGAGGCAAACTCCGAGCCGACCGCACCGGCCCCGATGATGGCAACGGACTTGGGCAGATCCGCCTTGGTTGTCACGTCATCCGAGGTG
>DASVKT010000354.1:0-2286 GCA_036385235.1 Candidatus Limnocylindrales bacterium
GCATCTTTTCGGCTGTACCGAAAAGGAATCGCCGAATCTGCGGTTTCGGGTCCGCCGTTGACCCGGTTGGCGGCTAGCCAGGGGCTATTTCGTCTCTCTGGGGGCGGGATCGGCCCCGAATCGAAGGGCGGGAGGCCCCGCGGCGCCCTTGCGACTCGTGGATCACGTCAGAACCCGGGAACCTTTTCGGTGTGACCGAAATGTTGCGAGTTCTCTTCGTGCCCACTGGGCATTCCGTAGTTCGGCCGGCCCGGACCTCTGTACCCACTCGACATTCCGTAGTTCGGGGCGGCCCGGACCTCCGACCTCCCGGCCGGACGACCCGCGCCGGACGACACGCGCCGGACGACCCGCGGCCCCTCGGTTACCATTCGCGGACGACGCACAACACGTCCGTCCCAGTCGGCTGCGGCGCCATCTCGGCTCCGCTGGCCCCAGCCCACGAGGTCCTATGCCCTCCGAGCAACGACCACATGTCGCGCAACCGCGACTCCGTGTCGCGATCCTCGGCGTGGGCACTGTTGGCGCCGAAGTGGCGCGGGGTTTCCTCAAGAACCCCAACCGGCAGATCGGCCCGGCCGGCGGCCGCATGCTGGAACTGGTCGCGATCGCGGACCTGAACGTTCAGGGCGCGGTGGATCGCGGCATGCCCCGCGAACTGATGGTCACCGACGCGTTCGAGGCAATCCGGAGGGATGACATCGATGTTGTCGTTGAGTTGCTGGGCGGCAACGAGCCGGCCCGCTCTCTGATCGCTGAGGCGCTGAACGCCAAGAAGCCGGTCGTGACAGCGAACAAGCATGTTCTTGCCCATCACGGCATGGAACTGGAAGCGATCGCCCGCGCCAACGGAACCGCTCTCCGCTACGAGGCTTCCGTCTGTGGCGGCACGCCGGTCCTGGACATGATGGCTCGCGGTCTGGCCGCCAACCACATCCGCCGAGTCCGCGGCATCGTGAACGGCAGCACCAACTTCATTCTCACGGAGATGATGCAGGCCAAGCGCACGTACGAAGAAGTGCTCGCCGCCGCGCAGGCGTCGGGTTATGTCGAGCGCGACCCGAGTTCGGATGTCGAAGGCCACGACGCCGCGAACAAGCTGGCCGTCCTGACGCGCCTGGCTTTCGGGGCCTGGCCGGAGATCGGCTCGATCGTCGCAAGCCCGCCGTCGCTGCGTGGGAACGGCAAGCCGGGCATTACGGGCGTGTCGGCCAACGACATCGCCGGGGCGGTTGCGCTCAACCTGGCGATCCGCCTGGTGGCGACGGTCAGCTTGCCGGGCACGGCGGAGCCCGCCTTCGGACTGGCCGGTTCGGTCATTGCGTGCGCCGTGCCGGTCACCGCGCCGCTCGGTCGAACGGATGGGGTGCTCAACCGCCTTGAAGTCGATGCCGATCCGGTCGGTCGTGTCTCGATGGAAGGCCCCGGCGCCGGCGGCCCGGCAACGAGCAGCGCAGTTCTGGCGGATCTCCTCGAGATTGCCCGAAGCGGCCTCAGCACCTGGGCAGACTTGCCCGCTGCCGCGCCGCAACTCATCTCGCTCGCCGACGATCGCGACACGGTCCGACGGCCCTGGTACGTGTGCCTCCCCGGCGTCCTGCCGGAGGAAGTGCCCGGTCGCCTGGCCGAAGAGATCTCGTCGCCTCCGCCGAGCAGCGTGCCGCGCCATCGCAGCCGAACCTGGACCGCCGTCCAGACCCGGCCGATGCCGCTCGGCGACGTCCGCAATGCGATTGGCCCGCTCATCTCCGACGACCGCGACATTCCCATCTACCCGATCCTCACCTCGTAAGCCGGAGGCAGCTCAGTGTCCGCTTCGCCCGTCAACAGTTTCGCCCCGGCACGTCTGGGCGCCCGCCCGCGCCTCCTCGAGCGCTACGCCGAGTTTCTGCCGATCACGGACAAGACCCCGATCATCAGCCTTGGCGAGGGCAACACGCCGCTCGTGCACCTCGAGCACATCGGCAAGCGCATCGGCGTGCCGAACCTCTTCGTGAAGTACGAGGGCATGAACCCAACCGGCTCCTTCAAGGACCGGGGCATGGTCATGGCCATCTCCAAGGCCGTCGAAGAAGGCTGCAAGGCGATCATCTGCGCCTCCACCGGCAACACGTCCGCGTCGGCCGCCGCGTACGGCGCGGTCGCCGGGCTCGAGACGATCATCGTCCTGCCCAAGGGCAAGATCGCCCTCGGCAAGATGATCCAGGGCATTGCGGCCGGCGCGAAGGTTCTGGCCGTGGACGGCAACTTCGACGACGCGTTCCGGGTCGTGCGCGAGATGGCCGA
>DASVKT010000355.1:0-5102 GCA_036385235.1 Candidatus Limnocylindrales bacterium
AGCGGCGAACGGGCACGGCGGCGGGCCGGGGCCGGCGCCGGGGCCGGGAGCGGCGGCACCTCCCGAATATTCCTCACACGAGTGTTATCAACCGGAAACGGTTCAGTCGACCACTCGGCCAGCCTCCAGGGCCCGGAGTCACGCTCAGGCAGGCGTCCGCTCGCCCGATTCCGGGCGCCGACAGCGCCTCGGTCCTGGATAGCACTCGCGTGAGGACTATTTCGCACCTCGGCGCGGCACCCGGGCGCAGGTAGCCACCGAGCGCGGCGCGGCATCGCCGGTTGTTGCGGAATGCAAGCACCAGTTGCGCGACGCACGGGATTCGGCTGGATCGTCCCCATTTCGGTGCCGCTCCTCCCTTCCGAGCGGTCCATGCGACGAAAGCCACGCTCAGCCAAGCGTAGCCGGCCTGCCGAACACATCCAGGTCCTCACGTAACGCAACTACCAGTTGCATTCCGCAATTCCTGCGGCCTGCGGCCACAACGGCCGACTATTCGCCGGTCACGCAACGCAACTGCCAGCTGCATTCCGCAATTCCTGCGGCTCCAGGCTGCGTCCCGGAGTTCAACCAGCGCCAGCGCGTCGCCGGACTTGAATGCCACTCGCGTGGCTGCGGGATCGGCTGGCGGCCGGCTCACTGGCGGCCGGCTCACTGGCGGCCGGTTCACTGGCGGCCGGTTCACTGGCGGCCGGCTCGTCGGCGGCCGGCTCACTGGCGGCCGCGCGCCCCGAGTGCGGCGGAACCTACCCCTCCACTCCACGGAACCGATACAGCTCCGGTGGCCGGTTCGCAACTTCCGTGTTGCGCTCGCCGGTAGCTTCGAGCTGACCGGACGCCAGCATTCGGCGGCGGAAGGAGTCCTTGTTGGTGCGGCGTCCCGAGATGACTTCGTGGATCTGCTGGAGTTCGCGCAGGCTGAAGACCTCGGGCAAGAGCTCAAAACCGATCGGGGCATAGTCCAGCTTGCCGCGCAGCCGCTTCACCGCCATGCCGAGGATCTCGGAATGGTCGAAGGCCAAGGGCATTTCCGCGCCGTCGGCATCGATTGCCTGAACCGACCCGCCCCGCTCGCCGGACCATGGAACCACCAGTCGGGCCAGGCAAGTTTGCCCGCCACCCGGTACAACGGCGCCGACCAGGCGGTCTCCTGGGACAAGAGCGTAGTAGGACACCGCGACTACGCGAGTCCGCGGATCTCTATCCACCGCCCCGAACGTGTACAGCTGTTCGAGGAAGACGCCGCTCAGGCTGGCCTTGTCTCGAAGGACCCGCGCCACCGCCGCATCCAAGCTCTCGTCCAGACGAACGAAACCGCCCGGCAAGGCCCACTTGCCCGATTCCGGATGGCGTTCACGCCGTACGAGCAAGGCCTTCAGGGCGTCGGAGGTGGCCGTCAGCAGAACGACATCTACGGTGAGCGATGGGTGCGAAAACTCAGCCGCGTCGTACTCGGCCAGGAACTCCGCCTCGCCGGACGACCGGCTCATTCCGGCATCGACGTCCTTCGGCTCTCGTCCGGCCTCAGATTCGCGGTTCTTGTGTCCTTTGCCCTTCTTGGCCATGCGTCGCACCTCCGCACAGAGAATGTATGCGCGCGGCATATAAGTCAACACACGGATTGGGCCAGATCTGTACCCGGGGCCGCCTGGCGCGTCCGGGTGCGCCGCGGCATATAAGTCGACACACGGATTGGGCCAGGTCTGCACCGCTTCTGGATGCGCGGTATTGTCCGGTCCGCCCGCCATCTCTAAACTGCGAAGGTGCACGGCCCACGTCAGGCGCTGAAGTCAACATGAAACGAGGCAACACGCGATGAGACGCCAGAAGCCGGTGGATGGCAGCTCCGTCGCGCGCTCCGGGCCTCCGGGGATGGGCGCGAATATGGCGGCGGCAGGGCCTCCGGGGATCACTTTCTCGCTGGCGACAGATGTCGGCCGAGTCCGACGCAACAACGAGGACTTCGGCCAGGCCGAGCGGGTCCTTCGCGGCAATCAGCGCTACTCGCTGTGGGCCGTTGCCGATGGCGTCGGCGGCGGGCCGCAGGGCGAGCGCGCCAGCCGCGTGGCGGTCGAAACCGTCGTGGACTACATCGTTCACGAGGAATGGCACGACCCAGCCACGGCCTTGTCTCAGGCCTTTGCCCTGGCCAATCGCAACGTCTACGAGATCACCGGCGACGGTGCGGCCGCTTCGACGATGGTCGCCGCTCTGGTTTCCGAGCCGGAGAGAATGGTCACCATCGCCAATGTCGGCGATTCCCGCGCCTACATCGTCGTGGGGGAAAGGGTTCAGCCGATCACGGACGACCACTCCATCGTGGCCGCGCTCGTTGCCGCCGGCGAAATGACGGCAGTAGAGGCGCGAACCGCGCCCGATAGAAACGTCCTGACTCGCAGCATCGGCTCCGAGATGGAGGTGCCGATAGACCTCTTCGGGCCGCGGCAGCTTGCCCTGGACGAGCGGCTGATCCTCTGCACCGACGGCGTCCACGGGATGATCGACGACGAGACAATCGGGCGAGTCGCCGGCACCCACGAGATCCCCGACTGCGCCGCGGCGCTCGTTGCGGCGGCCGTGGAAGCGGGCGGGCGAGACAACGCCACGGCTCTGGTGGGCGGGTATGCGGCAGCCGCGGCCGCAGGCGGCCAGTCTGGCGGCGCTCGATCGACGCGGCGCCGGCGTCTGGTTCTCGGAGCGGTTGCGGTTATTGCCGTGATCCTGCTGGTCACGGTTGCGGTGGCGGCCCGGTCCCACTGAGTCGGCCGGCGGGGCCGAACTGAATCGGCCGGCGGGGCCGAACTGAATCGGCCGGCGGGGCCGAACGGAATCGGCCGGCGGGGCCGAACTGAGTCGGCCGGCGGGGCCGAACCGCGTCGATCACTTGGCCCGACAGTTTCGCCCGGCGTCAAACTCCGTATTAGCCACGGGCCGGCTGGCATAGAGTTGTGCCGCCCACGCCGATCCTGGAGCGGGGTCACCTGGAGGACCGATGCACACCGAGTATCTCCCCAAGTTGCTGCCGACGATGATCGACGAAGGGCAGGGCCCAGGCGTCCAGTTCCGCACGGACGGCGAGCTCGTTCCGGCGCTCACCATGGAGCTGGACGGCTCCATGCCGGTCTACTTCGAGCATCACATTCTCTTGTGGAAGACGCCCTCCCTGGAGGTCGGAATCCATCAGATGAAGGGCGCCTTCAAGCGCGTCATGGCCGGCATGCCGATCTTCATGACCGAGGCCAGAGGCGCCGGCCAGATCGCATTCAGCCGCGACGGCGTGGGCCACGTCTTCCATCTGCCGCTGGCGCCGGGCCAGACGATCGAAGTCCGGGAGCACCAGTTCCTGGCCGCAACGGCCAACGTGGACTACAGCTTCCGACGCCTGAAGGGTGTCGCAAACATGCTCTTCGGCGGCACCGGGTTCTTCATCGACACCTTCGCCGGCGGCCAGGGAGGCGGCACGCTGTGGCTCCACGGCTACGGCAACGTCTTCGAAAAGGTCCTCGGGCCGGGCGAGCAGTTCGATGTCGAGCCGGGCGGCTGGGTCTACAAGGACCCGCAGGTAGGGATGGAGATCAAGGTCGTCGGGCTGCGCATGGGCATCCTGGGCGGTTCCGGCAACCTCGTGTTCAATCGCTTCACCGGCCCGGGCAGGATCGGCATCCAGAGCATGTACGTCCACATGCCGACAGAGGACTAATTTCGACACTCGAGGTCACTCGCAGAATAGGAACGGCCGTCGGGAAACCGGCGGTCGTTCTCGTTGTCCGTCGCCGCATTCTTCAGGTGCGCGTCGCGGGCCTCGATATCCGAATCGATGGCTGATGCCTCAATACTCGCGTCGACGGACGAGGTATCCGCCATGAGCAAGGAGTGCAAGTGATCGATTCGGGGACCTGAATCGGCGCGTCTCGGCGGGCGAGCCGTCTTTGCCGGCCAGCCCGAGAACCGGTTGCGCCGCAGCCCAAGCGCTATCTTTCTCCCATGCCAACGCAGAGCGAAATCGTGGAAGTCGCGGGCAGGCAAGTTGCGATCAGCAACCCGGACAAGATCTTCTTCGCCGGACCGGGCTACACCAAGCGCGACCTCGTCGCCTACTACCTGGCCGTGGCCGACGGCGCGCTGCGTGGCGCGGGCGGTCGTCCGATGGCGCTCAAGCGCTATGTCAACGGCGCCGAGGGCGAGTTCTTCTTCCAGAAACGCGCCCCCGAGTCGCGGCCTGATTGGATGCGCACAGTGGAGCTGTCCTTCCCGTCCGGTCGGACTGCGGACGAGATCGTTCTCGACGACACGGCCGGACTGGCCTGGATCGTAAACCTCGGCTGCATAGACCTGAACCCGCACGCCATTCGGGCCGGCGATCTTGACCATCCCGATGAATTGCGCATCGACCTAGACCCCACGCCCGGCATCCCCTGGAACGACATACGGCAGGTTGCGCTCGTCTGCCGCGAAGTGCTCGTAGACCACGGCCTGGTCGGCTGGCCCAAGACATCCGGCTCGCGTGGCATTCACATCAACGTCCGCATCGAGCCTCGCTGGAGCTTCGATGAGGTCCGGCGCGCCGCGATAACACTGGCTCGGGAAGTCGAGAGACGCGTTCCAGCGCTCGCCACCAGCAAGTGGTGGAAGGAAGAGCGCCACGGCGTCTTCATCGACTACAACCAGAACGCCAAGGACAAGACCGTGGCCTCGGCCTATTCCGTCCGGCCCGTGCCCGGCGCATGGGTCTCGGCGCCGGTAACCTGGGACGAACTGCCGCAGTGCGAGTTGGCCGACTTCACGCTGGCGACGGTGCCGGCCCGGTTTGCGCAAATCGGCGACCCCGGCGCCGGAATCGACGATGCCGTCGGGTCGCTGGACTTGCTGCTCGAGCTGGCGGCCCGAAACGAGAAGGCCGGCCTCGGCGATGCGCCCTGGCCGCCGCATTATGCCAAGGCGCCCGGCGAGCCGCCGCGGGTGATGCCATCGCGGGCGCGCAAGGCCGGGGCCGGCTCCGATGCCGCCGGCGCCGGGGCCGGCGACGGTGACTCGGCCGGGGCCCGGGACTCGGCTGGGCCCGGGGGCTCGGCTGGGCCCGGGGGCTCGGCCGGCGAGCCGCC
>DASVKT010000356.1:0-2065 GCA_036385235.1 Candidatus Limnocylindrales bacterium
CCCGGGTGGCTTGTGATCCCAGTAGTCCCGATAGGGAAGGGCGCCGTTCCGGACGGCCGAGCCGATCAACAGGAAGACAGCGGCGTCCATTGCTGGCCCAAGCACCAATCCCGGAGCCAGGTTCACGACCGCCACGGCCACGAACGACAACGTCCTTGCGCTCACGAGCACGATTCCGCTCGGCCCTGAGCTGTTCGCGTGAGACCTTGTTGTGGCCTGGCTCTCGACGGCGGACACGTAGGACCTCATTCGTGAGCCGCCCGTGGGCGGCCATCGTTGGGCCAGTTTGCCTGGCTGGGGGCAGTCTAGCCGCCGTGACCGGGCGTGGAGTGCCGTCCGCAGCCTATCCCGCGCACGAGCCATTCGCCTGACTGGGGCGGGTGGCTGCCGCCTGCCCGGCGGCTTGCCGAAGCAGGCCTACCGGGTTACGGCGGCTCCGCTACGGCTGTCGACGCGGGCCGGATGCCCGGCCTCCCAGGCCTCGATGGCCGGGAGCTGGTTGAGGACGTAGCCGACTTCGTCCGTGCCGGCCAGGATCATCGTCCGGGCAAACGGGTCGATCTCGAAGTCGAAGGACGAGCCGTCGGGCAGTGTGACCTTCTGGGCCTCGAGGTCAACGGTCCACTCGCCGTCTGGATTGGCGGCGACCAGCGCCTGAAGCGCCGCGTGCTGCTCGGCGGAAACGACGATCGGCAGCAGCGCGTTCTTCATGGCGTTGCCCAGGAAGATGTCCGCGAAGCTGGTCGAGATGATGGCCCGGATGCCCCACGCGCGGAGCGCCCAGGGGGCGTGCTCGCGCGACGAACCGGAACCGAAGTTGTCCCCGACCAGCAGGATCTGCTTGCCGGCATTGACGGGCTCATCGATGAAGGAGGGCGGCACTCGTCGTGCCCCGTCCGGCGTGAAACGCCAGTCGAAGAACAGAGCGTCTGCCAGGTTCGCCTTGTCGGTGATCTTTAGGAACCGGGCCGGGCAGATCTGGTCCGTGTCGATGTTTGACCGCGAGATGGCGATGACGCGGCTCGTTGTCTTACTGAACGGTTCGGGCATGTCAGTGGGCCTCCACGGCCGAGGGCTGCGCGACTGCGAGAGTTCGCGGATCGGTTACTACGCCGGTGACGGCGCTGGCTGCGGCGGTGAGCGGCGAGGCCAGGAACGATCGCCCGCCCTTGCCCTGGCGCCCCTCGAAGTTGCGGTTCGAGGTGCTGATGCCGTACTCGCCGGGCTCGAGCTGGTCGCCGTTCATGGCGATGCACATCGAGCAGCCGGACTCGCGCCATTCGGCGCCGGCCGCGGTGAAGATCTTGTCTAGGCCCTCGCTCTCAGCCTGCCTCTTGACCTGCTGGCTGCCCGGCACGACGAGAACCCGAAGGCCCTCGGCGACGTGGCGGCCGCGCAGGACGGAAGCGGCAGCGCGCATGTCCTCGATCCGGCCGTTGGTGCACGACCCGATGAAGACCACGTCCAGTTTCTGACCGGCGATCGACTTGCCGGCGGTCAGGCCCATGTATGTGAGCGCGCGCGTGAGGTCTTCGCGGAAGGCCGGTTCGACATCCGCCGGGGAGGGGATCAGGCCGGTGACGGCCATGCCCATGCCGGGGTTCGTGCCGTAGGTGACCATCGGCTCGAGCTTGTCGCCGTCGATGACGATCGTCTTGTCGTACGTCGCGCCTTCGTCTGTCGGCAGCGTCTTCCAGAACGCGACCGCCTCGTCCCAAGCGGCGCTCTGCGGCGCGAACTTGCGACCCTTCAGGTACGCGAACGTGGTCTCGTCCGGGGCGATGAGACCGGCGCGCGCACCGCCCTCGATCGACATGTTGCAGACCGTCATCCGCTCCTCCATGGACAGCGCGCGGATCGCGTCGCCCGTGAATTCGAAGACGTGGCCCGTTCCACCGCCGACGCCGATGCGGGCGATCAGGGCGAGGATGATGTCCTTGGCGCCGACGCCCGGCTGGAGCCGGCCGTCGATCTGGACGCGGAACGTCTTGGGCTGGCGCTGGAGCAGCGTCTGCGTGGCCAGGACCATCTCGATCTCGCTCGTCCCGATGCCGAACGCCAGCGC
>DASVKT010000357.1:0-7846 GCA_036385235.1 Candidatus Limnocylindrales bacterium
GCCCTTCGGGACCTTCAGCGGGTGCTTTCGCAGCAAAGTTCGGCAGCGTGGGGCATCTGGATTCCGGGTCGACCGCCCGCGAATGGCGCGACCTCGGCCGGGACCGGATCGGTGAGCGACACGCGTCGGGCTTGCGGCAGCGGTTGGATCCGGCCGTGCGGTCGGTTGATTGGCCACTCCAACTGCGAGGGGCCTTCGGCAATGAACTGGGCCTAAGCAAAAGAGCCCGCCGCCACGTCTATTGCTGGGCGTGAACAAACATGCCCGCCGCCACGTCTGGACGCACGAAGGCGCCTCCGGCGTGGAGGTCCGGCTGCCCAGCACGGAAGGAAGGCGATGGCGGTCATCATCGACATCGAGACCCCGAAGAAGGTCATGCCGGCCAGGCCGAGGCACAGAGTCAGCCAGACTCGCCGAGAGGCGGCCTGGGGTTACATATTCATCAGCCCCTGGATAGTCGGCCTGTTGCTCTTCACTGCGGTGCCGATCCTGGCATCGCTCGCGCTTTCCCTGACCGACTACGACCTGCTCAGGCCGGAAAAGATCCACTTTGTGTTTCTGAACAACTACTTCTGGGCGGCCAACGACCCGGACACGATGACGTCTATTCAGAACACGCTGAAGTTCGCGGCCGTGAGCATTCCGCTGACCGTGATCACGTCCCTCGCCATAGCGATGCTCGTCAGCCATAAGCTGCTCGCCGGCAAGCGCATATTCCGGACGCTCTTCTTCATGCCGGTCCAGATCCCGGTCACGGCGAGCGTCTTCATGTGGATAGCTTTCCTGATCGGAACCCAGGGTGTGCCACTCGCCTGGCTTCAGTCGACTTCGATGTCCATCGGAGATGTTCTCAGCGGCTTACCGGTGATCGGCCTTCTTGCGCCGATGTGGCCTACCGGCTGGTTCACTGATGCAAGCTGGATGATGCCGTTCCTGATTCTCATGGGGATCTGGAGCATCGGCAATATGACACTGATCTTCCTGGCCGGTTTGCAGGGTGTGCCAACCGAGCTATACGAAGCCGCCCAGGTCGATGGCGCCGGCGTATGGAAGACGTTCCGCAACGTCACCGTGCCGATGATCTCGCCGATGCTCTTCTACAACATTCTTCTGAGCGTCATTGCGACGGCCGGGTACTTCACGCAGGCATATGTGCTCGGAGGGTCATCAGGGAACAGGCAGATCCTTCTCTTCAACGTGAATCTCTACAACGTGGCCTGGAACTACGACGCGATGGGTCGCGGTTGCGCGCTCGCGTGGATCCTGTTCGCGGCGGTCATGGGCATTGCGGTTCTGTTGTTCTGGTCCGCCAAGCACTGGGTCTACTACGCCGGAGCCGAACGATGACCGCGCCCGCAGTTCGACGAACCAAGCGCCGATCCAAGCTCGTTCGTCGCCTGCGCAAGGCGGGGTCCATCACGGTCTTTACGGTTGTCACCGCAGTTCTCTGCTGCTTCTTCATCCTGCCGCTCCTGTACGCGGTCTCGCAGTCGCTCGGAAGCGGCAGCTCGATCGGCGTGCCGGGCGCGCCGCTGTGGCCATCGGTGCAGCGCACATACGAGTGCACTGACTCGAAGGCATGCACGTACCAGAGCCAGTTCAAAGATCCCACTACAGGTGAACTCGTCAACTACGGGGACCCAGTCGACGTGTCACAGCGGAAATTCAGAACGCTGCTCGTCTATACGGTGCCGGGTCACGGTGAGCTTGCTCTGCTGGACGACGAGGACTCCTCGACTGGTGGGGCCACCATATTCATCAATCCGGACACGAACACACAGGTGAAGGTTGTAGTCGAAGCTGACGCGCTGGAAATTGCGTGGGTCCCGAGCGTCACAATCGACAACTATTCGACGGCGCTCCAGTGGGCGAACGATGTAACCGACTCGGCGCCCGGGGGCTTCGCCAGATGGCTTCTCAATTCGTCCATCATCGCCGGCTTCGGAGCAATCGGGGCGGTGGTATCGGGGATTCTGGTTGCGTACGGATTCGCCCGCTTCCGCTTCCCCGGCCGAAATGTCCTGTTCTTCGTCCTGATAGGTTCCGTCTTGATCCCATATCAGGTGACCCTGATTCCCCAGTTCATCCTGTATAGAGCTCTGGGCCTGACGGCCAGCTTCTTACCTCTGATAGTGCCGAACTACTTCGGCAGCGCCTACTACGTGTTCCTGCTTCGCCAGTACTTCCTCACCCTGCCGCGCCAGCTGGACGAGGCGGCCATGGTCGACGGCGCCAGCCCGTTCCGGATATTGATCTCCATCATCATTCCGCAGTCCTGGCCGGCCATCATCGCCGTTGGCCTGTTCCAGTTCTTCTTCTCCTGGAATGACTTCCTCGGACCACTCATCTACTTGAACGGGCAAGCGGACCTGTATCCGGTGGCACTGGGCCTCAACTTCTTCCAGTTCCAGCTCGCTTCCGGAGCCACAAACGCGCCGATCGTGATGGAGGCGGGCGCCCTGATTGCCATGCTCGTGCCTGTCGCGATATTCGTTGCGGCGCAGAAGGTGTTCATGAGAGGCGTCGTTATTTCCGGAGTTGAGAAGTAGGCCGGCGGTGGCGCCGCGTGGCGGCGAGAGGCGCCGCGTGGCGGCGAGAGGCGCCGCGTAACTCCCCCAAGAAGCGCGAAGACGCCTCGCCCTCCCGGTGCAAGCCGGGGCGGCGGGGCGTTTCTGTGTCCGGCCGTTGGCGATACCCTTGGCGCATGAATGGGAACCGAACGAACGCTGCCGGGTCCGTGCGCATCGGCGTGCCCGCGCTCTGTGGAGCGGCGGCGTTCCTCGTATTCCTAATCGGGATAACTGGTCCGTCGCTCTGGATCGACGAAGGCCACACCTGGAAGTACGTCAACGAGCCGCTCGGCAACATGCTGAGCACGGTGGTCGGCTCTACCAAAGCGGTCGAGGCCGCCTACTACGCCCTCCTCCACTTCTGGATCGGCGTCGCCGGGACTTCAGAAGTCGCCCTGCGCCTCCCGTCGGCGATCGCAATGGCCGTGGCCGTGTGGGCTGCCTCCAAGACCGCCGGGGATGCGGCCGGCCGACGCGCGGCAATCGTCGCCGGTTTCGTGATGATCGCCCTTCCCGGAGTGACGCGATACGCCCAAGAGGTTCGGCCGTATGCATTCGCGGTAATGGCGGTCGCCCTCTCCACCCTGATGTTGTATCGAGGCGTAACCAGAACCGAGCGGCGGTGGTGGGTGGGGTACGCCGCCGCGCTGGCCGTCGTCGGCTACTTCCACTTGCTGTCGCTGCTTGTCGTGCCGGGGCAGTTTGTTGCGATGCTGGCTATCGACCGCGGCCGGTGGCGTAGTTTCGTGGCAGCCGGTGCGGCCGCGTTCGTGGCCGTCTTGCCGGTCGCCATCCTGGGCTTCAGTCAGCGAGGCCAGATCTCCTGGATACCGCCGGTTCAGTTCGACTACCTCTGGACGGGCTTCTCCGTGATAACCGGCAGTCTGGCCGTGACGGCCGGCATCGCCCTGATCGCGATTGTCGGCGGCGGAGACCGGCGGCTCATAACGCTGGGGCTTGGAACCGCCCTGGCAATCCCGGTATTGCTCTGGATCCTCGGCTGGCTCGGGCCGCTGTACCTGGGGCGATATCTGCTCGGCGCCGCACCCGGCATCGCAATTCTGGCCGCCGGGTCGCTCACGACCATCCGGACCGCGCGCCTGGTGGCCCTCGGGGCGATCCTCGTGGCCCTCGTCTGGCCGCAGCAGATCGCCGACAGAGCCCCGGCCGCGCACAACCAGGACTACCGCGGGGCGGCGGACATGGTGGCGACGGATTGCGACGCCAGGATCAGCTACGACTGGATGTCCAGGGACGCGATGGTCTACTACCTCCAGCAGAAGCCGTGCGCACCATCGGAAGCGGGTCCGGCCGGCCACCTTTGGGTTGTACAGGCGGCCGGGCCGCAGGTGACGGAACCCGGCTACACGCTCGTCAGGTCGACGACGTTTGGCATGGCCATCGTCACGTACTGGCTGGCGGAGTAGCCCGCCTGCCGTTCAGCGGGACAGCTGGTCCCGGATGATCGCGCCGCTGTGGACGACCTGGCGAGCGCTGATCGCCGGCGCCGTCACGTTCCTGTTTTCGGCCGCCATGCCGGCCAGAACGACAGAGGGCGCCAAGCTTGCCGGGTGGCTGAGCGCCTATCGCCGCACACTCAAGGCAACCATCGCCCAGGCAAAGTCGCTCCAGCAAGTGGTCGAGATGAAGCCGCTTCCCTGGGTCGGGACACCAAGCAAGGAGATCGCCTGGGCCGTCGCCTTCGGGCTGGATCGGCAGGTCGACAGCCTGCTGTCGCAGTCGCTCGAAGTCTCCCAAACCGGCGGTTGGCCCACCGGCCTGAGCGACTGGATCTCGATCATCTAGCTCCGGCGCCACTACAACGAACAGGTCCCCGACCCTTCTTGCGATCGGATCGGGGACCGTGAGCGTTTGCGAGCGGCGCTACGGCCGGTCGATATCGGCCGTGACCGGCACCGGCACTGCACGGCCGGGCACATGACCGGGCACATGACCGGGCGCAATGTCCAGGACCGGCTGCACATGCGCACCGTCGATATCGAAGCTCGGCAGCAAACGACCTAGCCAGCCGGGCAGCCACCAGGCACGTTTACCGGCGATGGCCATGACGGCCGGGACGATCGTCATTCGAACCACGAAAGCGTCGAGGAAAACGGCCATCGCAAGAGCGAAGCCGATCGGCTTGATGAACGACTCGTTGGAGAGGATGAAGCCGGAGAAGACGCTGATCATGATGATGGCAGCCGCCGACACGACGCGGGCGCCGTGACCAAAGCCGGTCACAACCGCCTCAATGGGCTCCTCGCCCAACTCGTGCTCCTCACGCATCCGTGTCACGAGGAAGACCTCGTAGTCCATGGCCAGGCCGAAGACCACACCGATGAGCATGATCGGCAACAGGCTGATGATCGGGGCGGTTTGCTGAACGCCGAACAAAAAGGCCAGCCAGCCCCATTGGAAGACGGCTACGACGACGCCGAAGGTCGCGGCGACCGAAAGGACGAAGCCGAGCGCTGCCTTGACCGGCACAACGATCGAACGGAATACGATCATCAGCAGGATGAGCGCCAGCCCGACCACGACCAGCAAGTAGGGCACCATCGCCCCGCCCATCGTGGCCGAGATATCGATGTTGACTGCGGTTTGTCCGGTCACCGCGAGGGTCGCTCCGGTGTTCGAGCGAAGGCCGGCACTCGAACTGCGGATGGCCGCCACGAGATCTTCGGTTGCCTTGCTGCTGGGACCGCTCGCCGGGATGACCTCGAAGAGCGCGTACTGACCTGAGGCGTCGAACATAGCCGGCGTCACGGCAGCGACATCCGCGAGATGCCCGACCTTGTCGGTGGCCTGAGCAACGGCCGCCTTGGCGTCGGAGCTGGACGATGCCTCGACCACAACGAGGAGCGGCCCATTGAAGCCGGGCCCGAATCCGGAACTGAGAAGGTCGTATGCCTTGCGCTGAGTGCTCGAAGGCGACCCCGTGCTGTCGTCCGGCAACCCGAGCCTCAGGCTCAAGACCGGGGCTGCAACTAGCACGTATCTTGCACATTCGTGCAAACCTGCGAATTAGTGCAAGTCACTGGCCGATCGGACGCATCACGCAGACGATCGGCCCGTGCTCAGGAGACTGCCAGTTCGTTCGCCTCGCGCTCTCCAACCTTCATCCCCTTGAAGAACAACCATCCGGCGAACACCACTTCCGCAATGCCGGCCGGCATGGAGACCAGCGGGCAGAGGTCCCTGCCCGACCCGGGGACGAGGAAGGCAACCAGCAAAGCCGCCAGGTAGAAGAAGCAGCCGGCCATCAGGGAGACGCCCAGGACCCTGGGGAACGAGCCCGATCGATAGACGAGATACCCCAGCGGCAGCAGCCAGAGGCCGAAGAAGATCTGAGCAATCAGGACGCCGATGCCGTGCAGGTCCAGGGCGAGTAGCGCCAGCCCCTCGCTGCCCTTCGGTCCCAACGCCGCCGGGTATACGGCATGCGTGGCGAGCAGTAGTGCTGCCGCGTGGTTGAGCATGTTGACGGCCATGACGGCCGCCCCGATGGAGGCGAGCACCACCATCGCCAGAGCCAGCGTGGGACTGATTGACTTCAACAGAGCGTAGAGGGTCAGGGCAACCAGGACGTAGCACGCGATCCCAACGATGTCGATCGCAAAGGCGGCTCGGAATAGCGGCGCGTTGGCGGCGATGTTGTGGGCCGTGGCTGCCGCATCCCCGGCCACTCTGACCGACGGGCGGACGTACATCTGAGGATAGGCTGCGGTTACACCCAGGACGAGGTAGAGGAAGCCCGCGAGCCGGGCCAGTTTGAGGTTAGAAAGCATCATCTTCTCCTTCTTGTGGGCGATTTCGGGGCGCGTTGTACCAGGGATTGGTTCGCGCCCTTGTTTGGAGTTGCGGGCTGCTAGGCCGAGCCGTCCTCGTAACCGAAGACGTCGTCCAGCGGCACCTTGAATACCCGGGCGATCCGGAACGCCATCTCGAGCGACGGCGAATAGCGACCCTGCTCTATGGCGATGATGGTCTGGCGTGTGACCCCAATTCGGTCCGCCAGATCTGCCTGGGTCATCTCGCCGTGCTCAAACCTGAGAGTCCGGATCGCGTTTGTTACCTGCGTGGGCTTGCCCACCGCTAGAAGCCCCGGCGGTAGGCCACGATCTTCACGACGGAAGACGCGAGCGTACCCAGCACGCCTCCCAGATACATGGCGTTGGCGATCCAGAAATACTCGACCTTGAGCATCGTCATCAGGAGCACAAGGCCAAAGGCCGCCGACAGAACGTAGTAGCCGTGGAGCTCGCCGTGCCGGTCGATCTCCTTGTCGCGCTGGTCCGTCTTGCCGCAGTCTCGCGTCACGATCGCGGCCACGATCTGGCCGACAATGGTCAGGACGATCACTGCGCCGATGGAGATGAGCAGAGGGATCTGGTACGCGATGTCGGCCACGTTGGTAGTTCTGGCCTGGTTCAGAACGTACCCGAAATAGGCGCCGGAGACGATCGTTACCAGCACCCCGTAGATCCAGACGCCTTTCTCTTCAAATGACATTCGACCGCTCCGATGTAAAGCATTGTTGACATCGGCAATGTATAGCAGGGCTGACATCATGTCAACAATGTTTTACGTTGAGTTAGGGGCCTTGGCGCCTAGGCGCGGCGGCGCGGCGGCGCGCGGCGATGGGCGCGCGACCCGGGCGCGTCCAGGTCGTTCCCAGCCGGCCGCCGAGTCCCGGATCCTGCATGTGTACGCGCCTTGCGTACAACTCGGCGCCGAATCCGTTGGATCTTGGGTCTTCTCCGCGACCCGGACCCGATCTCGAGCTAGACGGGCCGCGAGATGAGCATCCGGCCTCCGGTTCATCCCCGAATCAAGCGTCTTTGCTGCCCATCCGAGGCGGTCAGCACCGGCCGGATCCGCACGCGGCCGATTCATGTACGCCACATGCGTACATACGCGAGATCGATGCGAACCTGCCGGTGTGGCCGTCGGTCGGGTATCGAAGACGCGCTCGCCCAGCTTCCGTACGACTCGGGCTCGGTCCCGGTCCGGGCGTACTAGAAAGACCGGGACGCTCAAGGCGCCCCGGTCTCCCGGTGGCTTGGCTCGGCAAACAGAGACGTCAGGTGGATCTCATGCTTCCACCCCGGCCGGAGCCGTGCCGGCCGAGACGCTGAACCCCTTGACGATCAGCCACACCGCCAGAACCATTTCCTGCACAAGGATCGGCAGATGGACAACTGTGTCGATCGACGACATGGAACTGGTGACGTGGAACCAGGTCGAAATGGCGGCCCCCACGGACAACACGA